>JABMQN010000194.1 GCA_013203045.1 Chloroflexota bacterium | reverse complement strand
GGTACGAAGATCTTGATAACTGTCGTTTTCATAAGCCATTTCTCCTATAGTTGATAAGTAATTTGATTTGTGAATCAAAATAACGTCAAAGGTAACTGGCGTGCGTCAGCACGTCCAGTTCACCGCCTTGTTAGCCCGACTTGCATATAGTCGGGAATTGAAGTGAAAGGGTCCAGTTCATTTGCCTGCTTCCTAAGATTACATTTATCGCACATGAGCTGTAAGTTGACGAGATCATTGATCCCAGATTGCTTTAATGGGATTATGTGATCAATCTGCCTTGGTGCCGTGAATTCCCTGAGCAAATCCTTTTTGCAGGAAACACACAGTCCGTTGTCCCGAGTGACCACAGCCCTTTCTGCCCAGGCCGGAATATTTGTCCGTTTAACCCATGCCACAAATGGTTCGTCGTCGATTTGGCTGCTAATTCCAATTTCCCTTACCTTGTGGCAGATGTGGGTACACAATGGGAGATCGGCGAAGGCTCTATTGGCAAAATCAAATGCATAGGCTTCTCGCGTTTGAAGGGCATTGCGCCCTGTCATCGCACCGAGATCCATGTACTCACGACCGAACCAATTATGGAATTCCTCTGATTCAAGAGTCTCCCAATAGCTCGTTTCATTCGATGTATATAGCGCATCGATTCGGGATATTTCAGACTCAATTGATGTCAGTGCCTGGTTTTTCCTTTGTGGATAGTGAAACCTCATAAAATGAACATGATCTTCCAAGAACCAGAGCTTGTATTCCCCATCTAAGTCTTCCAAATGAGACTCGTAGCCATGGTATTCATCAAAAACAATCTGCCCCAGTTGGAAAAGAACGCCTTTCTTCTGTATCTTATGAAATAGGTCCTTGGGCTCACGTCGACCGCGCCACCACTGCTTAAGCTCGTCATAGAGTTCCATCCCCGTCCAGTTCGGGTCATGGAGCTGATTGATTGCATAAGCGTGAATTTTCAGTGATGTTGGTGTGTGTACGCGCATGGTCATTGAAGGGCTAACGTGCAGATTAGCGGCGGCTGTAAGCCGTCCGCTGGATATACTTGTTGGGCAAAGATTTTTACTGTTTGACCCATATCAATGGTAGATTCCTATACCCATACTTCTTGCGTCAGTTGGGACATTCACTCTTCTTTTGGATCCAACGTAATGGCTTACCTGCGCGAAGCTCCAAAGCATCAATTGGGCCTCCAACGTCGGTAGTATCGGGGAGAAGTTTAATTGTGAGATCCACCAAACGAATGATCCGACGGACCTCCCGCTCATCATTGGAAAGCCCACTCGTCTCACGCGCTAGACGTTCTGCCTCTTTTCTCGCCCTTTCCGTAGTGAGTCCAACGAATTCGGTAACGATCTCACCTCTTCCGAGAGCGCAGGGTGGACAGACTTCTGTACCGATGCGATGGAGGTTGATTACTTGTATCTTACCATCCTTAATGCCGATCTGGACCAACATTACCTGAATGTTTTTTCCACGTCCTGTCGCAACTAGTGCTGTCGTCAGCAAACCGGCGACGGCTGCTTTATGAAGCTTTTGGGGCGAGAAGCGATCGAAGTCAACGATATGTGATTGCACAACCTTACCCCAAGATCTCGCTAATTCATCAAGATATTCATCCCGCCACTCACCATGTTCTTTCATGAGTTGCTCATAAACACGACGTGCTTCATCGGTAGCGCGCCATGTTTCCATTTGATCCCTTGGTCCGGCGTTGTCATAACCAATTAGGCCAGAAGCGACAAAAACGGCATACTTTCCAAGAGTTGCAATTTTACACGCAAGGTCGTTATAGGAGGCACTAGAGTCCATGCCAATGTTATTGCGACTGTCGGCAGCAACGATGAGTCGCTTCGACTCATACTTGACAACAGCGATAGTGCCATGCATTTCCTCCGCGTTAGACAGGGATGACATCGTAGCAAGTAGAATAATACTCATGAGGTATGAGAGTCTTATCATCGAAACTCACTCACTTGTGTATCAGCCCAACAAGTTATTCTATAGTTTTCCACTTAACATCCAAATATTACAACAATATTATCGATTTTCAAGGATATTC
>JABMQN010000193.1 GCA_013203045.1 Chloroflexota bacterium | reverse complement strand
GTTAATCCCAATCCTTCGCCCGTAGTAACCTCCGTATCTATACGATGGAACATCTGAAACACCTTTTCTTTGTGCTCATCAGGTATTCCAATCCCATTGTCTTCAACACAGTAAATCACCTTGTCCGTATCCTTTTGGCCAGTGATTTGGATAATTCCGGGTCTCGACGGATCAAGGTACTTTAACGCATTACCTAAAAGATTAGAAAATACCTGATTTATATGCCCCTTATCACCCATGCAACTGGGGAGATGGCCGATCTTTACCTGTACGCCTCCTTCTCTTATCACATGTTCAAACGGAGTTTTGACCTCTTGCAACAGCCCATTCATATCTAACTCTTCAAATTCGGGCTCTGTTCTTCCAGCCCTGGAAACTTCTAAAAGTCCATTCAGTAGGGTTTCCATCTTTGGTATGCTTGACTGTATAAATTGAAGCGCTTCCGGAATATCCTCTTCAACGATTGGTGACAGTCCATCCCACACTTCTGATGAAAGCTCTGAATTCTGCAATATCGAAGTCATATCTTCAATTGAACGTTCCAATTCCATGCTAAAGCCCTTTATGTTCACCAGAGGTGACCTGAAGTCATGTGAGGTTACGTAGATGATCTGTTCCATTTCCTTGTTCTTTTCTTCGAGCTCGCTGGTGAGTCTTTCACGTATCTCCTCTACCCGTTTGCGCTCCGTGATATCTGCCATTACACCAATCGAACCAATTATTTGTCCGTCGGTTCCCTTGATCACACTTACCGAAAGGGCAACATCCATAATGCCATCAGGATTCTTTCTGATGATCTTGGTTTCTATCTGATGTTGTATACCCTTTTGTCTAATGTTGTGCGATCTTATATTTCTCCACTCCTCTTCCGGATAGAGAGATTTGACCGGTTTCATGTGCAGGTCATACGCATCCATCCCCAGGAGATTCTCTGCAAACTTGTTCCAGGTAACTATATTCTCATTCTCATCAGTTACGGTTATACCGACAGCGGAATTCTCAAACACGGTCCTGTATCTTTCCTCAGCCAACCGACGTAGTTCTTCTGCCTGCTTGCGATCTGTGACATCACAAATCAGTATCAGGCCAGCGTTTTGCCCTTCCCATACTGTGGGCATAATCCGTATTTCACCTGTACCTGGCTCCCTGTTTTTGCAGACAATGTCGATTTCTATTGCCTCATCTCCTGCCTCAGCCAGATCAAACGGCCGTCCTTCCAACTCATCAGCCGCTCCCCCAAATACCTGCTTTGCCGTGGTGTTGATGAAACGTACGATGCCTTCATGATTTACAATGATGATGCCATCAGCATTGTTTTCGACGATGCTGCGGAAGCTTGCTCTACTCTTCTCCAACGCCTCCTCAGTTCGCGTCCGCTCCTCAATCTCCTCCCGGAGTTGCTCGTTGGCATTTGATAACTCATCAGTGCGTTCTAATACTGTCAGTTCCAGTCCGGCATAAAACTGTTGCAAATCGTTTTCTATCTTTTTGCGTTCAGAAATATCCGCAATAATCCCGATCGAACCAATTATTTGTCCGTCGGTTCCTTTAATCATACTTACCGAGAGGGCAATATCTAAAATTCTATCGGGATTCTTTCTAATCAGCCTGGTCTCTAACTGATGCTGAATACCCTTTTGCCTGATATCGTGCGATCTTATATTTCTCCACTCCTCTTCCGGATAGAGAGACTTTACAGGTTTCATGTACAGTTCATTCTTATCCATTCCCAGAAGGTTCTCAGCGAACTTGTTCCAGGCAACGATATTCTCATTCTCATCAGTTACGGTTATACCGACAGCGGAATTCTCGAACACGGTTCTGTATCTTTCTTCTGCCAACCGAAGTAGTTCTTCAGCTTGTTTGCGATCTGTGACATCACGAATCAGTACTAGGGTAGCGTCTTGCCCCTCCCATTCTGTGGACATAATCCGTATTTCACCTGTGCCTGGTTCCCCGTTTTCACAGACAATGTCGATTTCAACCACTCCATCTTCTGCTTCAGCCAAACCAAAGGGCCGTCCTTCCAGTTCACCCGCCGCACCACCAAATACCTGCTTCGCCGTAGTGTTAACGAAACGTACGATGCCTTCATGATTTACAATGATGATGCCATCAGCATTGTTTTCAACGATGCTGCGGAAGCTTGCCCTACTCTTCTCTAACGCTTCCTTGATACGTTTCCGCTCTGCGATTTCTTCCTGAAGTTGCTCATTCATATATGCTAACTCGTCAGTGCGTTCTACTACCGTGTGAGAAGAACCCACGTCTGGCTCTAAATCTCTCATTTCAATATCAAACGTTTTTTCGTTATAGTCTTTCATCATATGTTACACTCGACGATTCCCTACGAGTTATGTTATTGCGGGCTTGACTCTGAATCCATATACCTCTCATCCCCTATGACAATTGGGGCACATCTACCTTAATCAGACAAAATCAGGTTTCCTTGCTGACACCAGCCATTTTCGGAGTTTTCAAAGTTGCTGATGAACGTAATACCCCAATATCGCTAGTGTTTTTTAATATAAAAGTTCATCACTGGGCATAATTTCCCTAATGTACAAATCAATGCTATAAGTTTACGGCGGACACGGATAGGGGGCTGTCCCTCAAAAATGAAACAAAACATGAATATTTGGATCGTACTGTTAGGGATACCCTCTCGAAGATTCAAACTTTGAACTAAGTGGTTTGGGGATTAGACTCAGGGCAATCGTACCTTAAATGAGTATAGGCTGGTAGATGGATATGTCATTCCGGTCCCCGCAGCCAGAATCCACTTCCCTGCCCCCCCTCTAGATTCCCGCTTTCGCGGGAATGACATGTTCGGATACCTTCACCCAAAGCAGAAAACTGGACGTTAAATTAAATGCGACTGCCCTGGATTAGACCATGCTCTGCTTTCATTGATTTAACCGTGTATGCTATAGTGAACCTTTAAGGTAATATCAGTACTTGGAAGGGAGGACCATCTCACATGACAACCGAACACCCGGCTCGAACGGCAGGTAAGAAATCCATGAGCGCAGCAGAGCGAAAAGCTAAAGACGAATGGCTTGATTTGTACGCAGATGATGCCAAGATCGAGGACCCGGTCGGTCCATCCCCCATGGATCCTGAAGGCAATGGACATGCCGGAAAAGCAGCTATTGCCGCATTCTGGGATAACAACATAGCGAATACAGGGCTCAAATTCGAGATTCGCGATTCATTTGCCTGCGGGCAGGAAGCAGCTAATGTTGGTGCCATTCATCTGTCTTTCCCTAATGGCGCTACAGCCCTATGCGAAGGGGTGTTCAAGTATCGGGTCAATGATGAAGGGAAGATTACCTCACTCAGAGCTTTCTGGGAACTCGATAGAATGATGGCAACAATGACTCAGCCACCAACATCTTAGCTATCAAATTTGATATTCGACAGACTCAAAGGAATATTGGCTTGGCTAACATATCTGAAAAACTTACATCGCAGCTACCTCAAGGACTTGTAGACCTCCTACGAGAAATCGGTGAAACAGCTTTAGCGAGGGGAGAAAACTCATATCTTGTGGGTGGTGTGGTACGCGATGCCATTCTTAAACGACCCAATCACGATCTTGATGTTGTTATCGAAGGTAAGGCAATTTCGCTGGCTCAACAACTGGCTGAAACCAAGGATTGGAAAATCAGAAAGCATCCTCGTTTTGGCACAGCCAAGCTCTCCTGGGAAGATTTCAGTCTCGATCTGGTTACGGCACGCCTTGAAACTTATTCACGACCAGGCGCACTTCCTACAGTTGAAAGAGGCACTATTGGGGACGATCTTGCCAGGCGTGACTTCACCATCAATGCCATGTCCGTCCACCTGAATCCAGACTCGTTCGGCGAACTACTCGACCCACATGGGGGACAAAACGATCTGCAACACAAACTAGTGCGGATACTGCATCCAGGTAGCTTTAGCGATGACCCTACCCGCATTCTTCGTGCTCTGCGCTATGAACAGCGTCTCGGATTTCGGTTGGAACAAGAAACAGAAAGGTTAATTCGGAATCATCCGGGTAAACTCAATACGGTTACGGGAGAGCGTCTGTGGCGCGAACTGGAAATGATCCTGCAAGAAGAGTACCCTGAAAAAACCCTAAAACGCGCTGACGAACTCGGAGTGCTTCAACAACTACATCCTGCAGTGAAGGGTGATGAATGGCTGGCAGAGAAATTTGACCAGGCCCGTGATCTCGATGATAAATCGCTCTCACTCCCCTCGATCTATCTTTCGCTATTGTGCTATCGACTCAGCAATGAAGAAACCGAAAGCTGCATCACGCGACTGAAGATGCCAGGGTGGGCTGCACGCGCATTGAGAGATACTATTCGAATCAAACAATCGATTTCCCATTTAGATAAAGCAGATATTCATCCAAGCGATATATACCTTAACCTGCAATGTCATGCCCCAGAGACCGTTATGTCTACTGCTACTGCTTCTGATTCGCCCGTTATTCAAGAAAGACTTGAAATCTACCTTAAGAAGTTACGTTATGTAAAGCCTGTATTAAGTGGCGAGGACCTGCAAAATATGGGTATAATTAAAGGGAAAAGAGTAGGACAAGTACTATGGGCGCTGCACGCAGCCAGGCTTGACAAAAAAATATCAAATTTAGAAGAAGAAAAAACATTAGCTCGGGAATTGCTGCACACTACAACTTAATATGCGATTTAGTCCATATTTACTTTCAATACAGATAATATCATTTTGCACTTATCTTCAAACACCTATTTTGCTTGACATGAAGCTTGAATTATGTTTGGATAAAATCAACGTGCTTTCGAGGGAGTAATTAAGGTATGGAAAGGCCCAAGCTATTAGAAGTCAAGGACATTAACCTAACCTTTGGCGGTGTTACAGCTCTTGCTGGCGTGAGCTTCGATGTTAGAGAAGGGGAAATCCTTTCAATTATCGGACCCAACGGCGCAGGTAAAACATCCATGCTCAACTGCATTAACGGTTTCTACAACCCTGAGATGGGAGAAATCACTTTCGAGGGACAACGGCTTAGAAAACCTGATAAGCAGCTCTCTCTTAAGGGTTTGATGTTTGTTTTAACATTATCTTTTATATTTTGCGGTCCTCTTTATGTTCTCTTCCTTATTGGATTATTACACTCCGTTTTTAAGACATCGGCGTGGATACCCGGAACTCCACCTACCAAGAAATTATCTGGTTGGGCGCGGGCAAGTTCGTACTTCGGAGCCATTCTAACAAGCGGTCTTATCTCTGGAATTTTTTACTTACTTACTGGTGGTTCCTTCAGCATCTATTTTGTCTTAGCCGTCATAGCTCTATGTCTTCCCGGCTTGATTATTTTCATGCTGGTTTTACGCCACCTGGAGTCACCAATCCCTCCGGATCAAATTGCCCGGCTTGGTATAGGCAGAACATTCCAGAATATTCAGCTATATACCGGACTGAGTACCGTTGACAACCTGATGGCTGCCAGGCATCTCCATTTCAAATCAAACTTTGTTGAAGACGCACTTTACTTCGGCCGGTCACATCACGAGGAGATCAAACATCGTCAAGCGGTAGAGGAAACAATAGAATTCCTGGAAATACAGCCTTATAGAAAGACAACGGTTGGAGCTTTACCATACGGATTGCGGAAGAGAATCGACCTGGGAAGAGCCTTGACTCAAAAGCCCAAACTACTACTACTTGATGAACCGATGGCAGGGATGAACGTTGACGAAAAAGAGGACATGGCCAGATTCATTTTGGACGTACAGGAAGAAACCGGGATGGCTATCGTGCTCATCGAGCATGATATGGGTGTGGTTATGGACATTACCGATAGGCTTGTGGTACTTGACTTCGGGCGGACGATCGCAGAGGGTGTTCCCGATGAAGTGAAACGTGACCCGGCAGTTATCAAGGCCTATTTAGGCGAGTAGTTATATTACCATCTAACTTTGGAGGCTAACGGATGGCATTGCTGAGCTTGGAAAACATAGAAGTTAAATACATGGGTGTTATCCTTGTATTAAGAGGTATCTCATTGAGACTGGATGAGGGTCGCATTATTTCTTTATTGGGAAGTAATGGAGCCGGCAAGTCTACCACTCTCAAAGCGATTTCAGGACTGCTCAAAGCAGAAGACGGCAGAGTAACTGAGGGTGGTATTGAATATAAAGGGCAAAGGATAGATAACGGTGATCCTGAGGAAATCGCTAAACAGGGAATAATCCAGGTGCTGGAGGGAAGGAAAATCCTGGAGCACCTTACCGTAGAAGAAAACCTGAAAGCCGGAGCATACGTACTAGGACGCAACTCAAATACAAAACAAGACCTGGATATGGTTTACGGTTATTTCCCCGTCTTGGAAACGCTTTGTAACCAGACCAGTGGATACCTTTCTGGTGGTGAGCAACAGATGTTAGTGGTGGGACGTGCTCTCATGGCACACCCTACAATTGTTATGATCGATGAAGCTTCACTGGGTCTTGCCCCCCTCCTGCAAAAAGAAATATACGGCATAATAAACAGAATTAACAAAGAGGAAAAAGTATCCATACTTCTGGTGGAGCAGAACGCAAGGGCCGCTCTTTCTATCTCCGACTATGCCTATATAATGGAGACTGGCAGAATCGTTCTTGAAGGCCCATCTTCCGACTTGGTCAACAACGACGATGTAAAAGAATTCTACCTGGGAATTGGGTCGTCAGGAGAGAGAAAGAGTTACCGGGAAATAAAGCACTATAAACGAAAGAGGCGATGGGTTGGTCTCGGCCTGGGTTAGCCGCATTATTGATTAGATATCCAGATTCTTCACCTGAGTTGCATGGGCTTGTATAAACGCCTTCCGTGGTGGAACGGCCTCGCCCATGAGCATTTCCACAATTTCATCCGCTTTGATTGCATCCTCGATATGCACTTGGAGCATAGTACGTGCCTCAGGATCCATAGTAGTTTCCCAAAGCTGCTGTGGAGTCATTTCACCAAGACCTTTGTATCTCTGAACTCCTACGCCCTTGGTCCCGATCTTAGCAGTCAATTTCTCTTTTTCTTCCTCCGAATAGACCCAGTAATGCGCCTTACCTTTGCTTAAACGATAAAGTGGCGGCTGAGCTATATACAAATGGCCATTTGTAATAAGATCCGTCATGTAACGGAAGAAAAAAGTCAGCAAAAGAGTGCGAATATGTGAACCATCAACATCCGCGTCTGTCATAATGATTACACGATGATAACGTAGCTTGGAGAGATTGAACTCCGAACCGTTCCCGGTTCCAGCACCCGCACCTAACCCAATTATAAGAGCCCGAATTTCATCATGCGATAGTATTTTCTCCGGACGAGCTTTCTCAACATTGAGGATCTTTCCTTTAAGCGGCAATATCGCCTGGAAGTTACGGTCCCGTCCTTGCTTGGCAGAGCCACCAGCAGAATCACCCTCAACAATATACAACTCACGATTAGCAGGGTTCTTCTCAGAGCAATCTGCCAGTTTTCCTGGTAAACTGCTGCCTTCGAAAAGACCCTTCTTAGTAACCAATTCCCGAGCTTTTCTAGCAGCTTCACGAGCTCTGGCTGTCGTCTGACATTTTTCAAGAATACGCTTGGCATCCTGTGGATGCTCTTCCAAAAACTCAGATATACCTTCATAGACCGACGTTTCAACCTGTGCTTTAAGTTCAGGATTGCCCAACCGTGTCTTGGTCTGCCCCTCGAATTGTGGATCAGTCAGTTTGACGCTGATTATAGCAACCAATCCCTCACGCACATCATCGCCAGAAAGATTTGGTTCAGTGTCTTTGATTACTTTATGTTTTCTGGCATAATCATTCAACACACGTGTAAGAGCTGTGCGGAATCCGGTGAGATGAGCACCACCGTCAATAGTGTTAATACAATTGGCAAAAGCAAAAGTGGATTCATTGAAACCCTCGTTATACTGGATAGCTACTTCAACAGTTGTACTACCAATCACTTTCGAGGCATAAATGGGTTTGGGATGCAGTACAGATCTCTTACGATTTAGTTGGTGAGCAAAGCTTACAACACCGCCCTCAAAATAGAAGCTTGTTTCCTGGTCTTTCCGTTCGTCTATAAATTCGATCCAAATCTCTTTGTTTAAATATGCCATTTCCCGAAATCGCTGGGCAAGGACCTTGAAGTCATATTCCATTGTGGCAAAAACGTCTTCATCGGGGTGAAAAGTTATTGACGTCCCAGTACCATCGGATTCGCCGACCACTTCGACACCATTTACGGGAATGCCACGCTTGAATTCCTGCCGATAGACTTTCCCATCGCGAGTGACTTTCACCACCAGTGAGGAGGATAGCGCATTCACTACTGAAGCTCCGACTCCGTGTAACCCTCCCGAAACCTTATAGGAACCTCCTCCAAACTTGGCACCGGCATGCAACGTGGTCATCACTGTTTGCAGGGCAGACATATTAGTGGTAGGATGCTTGTCGACCGGGATTCCACGTCCATTATCAGATACAGTTACGCTGCTATCTTTGTGGATGGTGACAGTGGCTCGATCACAGTAACCAGCCATTGCTTCGTCGATGCTGTTATCGAGAATCTCATGAACTAAGTGATGCAGTCCGCGCAGATCAGTGCTGCCTATATACATCCCTGGCCGCATACGCACGGCTTCTAGCTCTTTTAGGACTTGAATATCACTAGCAGTATAGTCTTGTACCATTATTAATCACCCTCGATAATTACCAGTGGAAACCGGAATCCAGTTATAATACCAGAGTCCCGAAAGAAGTCTATTTATAGGTATAAAAGCCTCTGCCTGCCTTGTTCCCATATAATCCGGCCTTGACCATTTGAACAATCAAATTGGAAGGATGGTATTGCGAACCACCGTAAGCTTCATGTAAAATGTGCAAAATATGCAGCACAGTATCCATTCCCATGAAATCAAGTGTAGTTATAGGCCCCATGGGCATACCTAGTCCCACTTTAAAACACTTGTCGATATCCTCTCTGGTACCCCTCTCTTCCGATAAAACCTTGGCAGCTTCGTTGTAGTAAGCCATTGGCGAGAGTTGCAGGCCATGTCCAGGGCCATCTTTCCAATGAACAACCTCTTTACCAATATCCTTTGCTAACTTCTCAATAACTGCACATGTCTCATCTGAAGTTAAAAGCCCCATGATACCATTGACCAGTGGCATAACTGGAACCGGCTGGAGAAAATGCATGCCCATAAACCTATCCGGGCGCTTGGTGAATCCAGCCATTTCCGTAATGGGAAGCGAAGATGAATTGGAAGCAAATATCGTATGCTGAGGACAAATTTCATCAAGTCTGGAAAAGACATCCTTTTTCAATCCGAGATCTTCAAAGATGACTTCAATGACTATATCAGCGTCTTTGGCGTCTGCTAAATCCGTCGACGTTCTCAGATTACCAAGGATTTCGTTCTTCTTGTCCTCCGTGATTTTCCCTTTGGCAACCTTTCCTTCCATCCGTTGCGTGATTCCGTTGACACCCCGTTGCACGAACTCTTCTTTTATATCGTTAGCTGTGGTGTTAAACCCATACTCAATGCAGCATTGCACAATACCACTACCCATCAATCCACCGCCACCGATTACAAATATATTTTTGACGTCCATAAATTTCCCAACAATCATTCCAAATAGAACTTACGCTATGCCCCCTGCCTTGTGCACACACAAAACACAGGGGGCACACTTAATAACTTACTAGCTGATTACTTTCTGTCAGGATAAATCTGCGTGAATTTAGTTCCGTCGCTAATCTGATCAAAGACCGCTTTCTTCTCTTCAGCGGTACCGTGATCCAGCCTTCGGATTGCTGCACCATCAATAACTTCACGAAGCAAGCGAAGTTCTTCTTTGGTCGGAACGCATGTCTGGGGAACGTTTTTAGGGACGATCGGCTTAAAGCCAGTGTTTTTGAGCACTTGATTAACCGTTACACCTTTATGAACCGATGCCAGCCTCATCTGTTTGGTCTTTGGATCAATATCGAAAATACACAATGGGGTGAACACCTTTTCGATAGCACCATATGGAATATCTCCGGCTTTCCTCTCAGGGCCCCAACCGGCAGAAGATCTAAAATCTACCTTCTCAGGGAAGTTCCTCTTCAAGTGGGTAGGCAGAGTAAAGTAGGTTTTACCGCTATTTGTCGAATTATCGGGCAATCCTCGGGAACCCACAAAATATCTGTCCGGCTTCTTCGGATTTCCTATAAGAGCAAGGTTTGCGTTCCCTTGTTTGTCTACTTGTAGGGGCTGCATCATGATATTCCATTTACCCCCAAGCACTAGGGCAAAAATATCTTCACTGGTAACTTGGGCAGAGGGATATTCCTCAGGTGGATTACCTACTTGAAAGGGAAACCGTGGGCCTTCAGTCAAGCACCCATTTCCACCAAGCCGCGAGTAATCATGGTGACAGGGAATCTGTGGTGCATTCATCTTCTGGGCTAATGCCTCAGCTACAAATGTCCAATTCAAGACTCCAGACAACGCGATTCTGTCATTAGGGCCAAATTCGCGCGCCAGTGCAACACACATCTGCTCTTCTATCGTATAACCAGTCGCAAGCTCAGACTTGCTCGACTTCTTGGGAGTTGCCTTCGTTGCTGCTTTAGTTGTTTTTTTGGTTGCCGTTTTGCCTTTGGTTGCTTTTGCCACTATCCATCCTCCGTTTCGTTTTTAATAACGAGTGCTTGTCGTTTTTTCCTTATCTCCCGACGAGCTCGATAATTAAATTATCCGAAAACTCGTCTTATTTGCTGGTTTGCTCTGCTAAATACTTCTTAAAAGTCTTTGGATCAAGAGCTGCATCCATATATGCTTTGATTGTTCTGTTGCCCGCATCAAGATAGTTCGGGAAAAGAGTACCCGGTCGCGCACCGTTGGGCATTTCCACGACACCGGTAACCCATGGTGTAAGGACTTTTATTTTGTCCATTTCTTTCTGAAGCTCATATCGAGGAACGATCTCCTCAGCACTCACAAATACTTTGTCAGCAGCTCTAATCATGATATGATCCCAAAGCCGATCACCATCAATGGTCGCATACCCTTCCTGACTGGCCTTATTGGCATGAATCAAAGCAACATCGGCACGAAGCGCCGGCATAGCTACCAGCTTCTCACCAGTATATGGAGCCTTGAATGTCTTGATTTCAGGATTTGCCGCGAGAATATCAGTGCCCAATCCTGAGCGAGTGGGATAGAAAGGAATTCTTTCTGACGCAGCTTTAAGACCTGCGATGAGCATATACTCCGAAAGCTCCATGTACTCGATCTTCCCATTCTTTCTGGCATTATCGTACGCTACCGCTCTACCTTCCCCGCCTTCGAATGCAACGAAGCCAGTGATAGCCTTCTTGACCTTCCCTGCTGCAACCAGCATGTCTAAATCCATACCAGCGAGCGCTATAATGGTCAGGTCTTTCAGATTTGACTGGGCAATTGCTCTGACAATTCCCATGGGTTTGCGTACCAGTCCCCATCCCCCGATGACAATAGTGTCACCATTCTTTATCTGTTTTACCACTTGGTCCACTGTCATTTGCTTGTTTACAGCCACGTGTCTTTCCTCCTGAAATACTTATATATATTTAAAAAACCCACCACCGGTTCTTACGCCCAGTTGTCCAGCATCAACCATCCGAGTCAGAAGCGGTGAAGGGGAGTATTTGGGATCATTATAGGCAGAATTTAAATTTTGTAATAAGGCAACGCAATTATCCAGCCCTATAAAATCAGCAGACTCGAGGATACTCAGGGCATTCGGAGAAATGGTTCGATTGAGTTTCCTTAAAGCCTCCGGTTCAACCAGTTTGTTGAATACATTGTTAGACGCTTCGTTCAGATGTACCATCCAAATCCTCGTGCTCAAGAGGCCAGGCACATCTTCTGAAATAGATACTTCCATTTTGAATTTTGCAGCTAGCGCCTCAACTGCATTGAACGTTGCATCTGAAGTCTGTACCCCACGAACGATTTCCATCACCTTCATGACTGTTGAAAAATAGATGAAATGCATACCGATGACCTGTTCAGGACGGTTGGTAGCATTGGCAAGGCTTGTAACTGTAATGGTGGAAGTATTAGTAGCGAGAATGACATCAGATGCACAAATTTCATCGAGGGCACTCAGTGTTTTTCTCTTCAGGCCTTCGTCCTCAAAGACAGTTTCAATGATTATATCCGCATGCTTGGCGTCACCAAGCTCAATGGTTGTCTGGATGCGCCCTATTGCCGCTTCAACTTGCCCTGCGGTGAGTTCGTCTGTGGCAACCCTGCCATCCAACAGTTTTTTTGCTTCCGAAATTGCCTTCTCGCAAGACGCCTGATCATCACACTTTATCACTACAGAGCAACCAGCACAGGCTGCTACTTGGGAAATGGCACTGGCAACTTCGATTGTTTGAATAGAACTGACTACAAAAACCTTATTTGCTTCCAAGTGCCACAACCTTCTTTTCTAAATACAATTTCCCATGCTCATTATAATATAAGCCGTTCTCGACAGTCAATACAGACACCAAGGATACCGCTACACAATAAGGCGCCCCGCAACTTTCTGCAGGGCGCCTCCTTCAACTACTTCAACCAAACCCCAAGCACATTCAACGCCTTAATTCTCAAACTCATAGGTAAGCTTCTCTTCACTCAACTGCTGGGGTACCGGCCTGAGTTCCATACCAGCCTTAATACTGGTGGGATCGATCTTTTTGCTGATTTTTGCCAATACCCTCACACCTTCAGGAAAATCTACGATCCCCAGTGTGTAGGGTTGAACTTCTTCAAAACCGGAAGGTCCAAAGTTTACCGTGGTGTAAGTAACGAGCTTGCCAGGGCCTTTGATTTCAAACCACTCAACCTCACTATCAAAGCACTTGGCACAGTCCATCCGTGGAGGAAAGTACTTCTTGCCACACTTCTTACACTCAGTACCCATAAGTTTGCCTTCAGACAAATAATCGACAAAGGCAACGGATTTGGCTTCCTTGGTGAAATTTACAACTCCAAAATTCCCGAAATCCATTTTCTACTCCCTCCCGAAGATGATGACGTTGGCATAGGTACCCACGCCGCCGACGTTATGAACCAGACCGATCTTAGCGTTTTCGACCTGCGTTTCACCGCATTCACCGCGAAGCTGTTTCACAATTGTGCGAACCTGTGATCCACCGGTGCCGCCAATGGGATGACCCTTGGAAAGTAACCCGCCATCAACGTTCACTGGAATGCGACCGGTATGATACGTAGCTTCTTCATCGATAAGCTTGCCACCTTCGCCGGTTTTGGCAAATCCCAGATCTTCGTAAGCCAGAATTTCCGAAACGGTAAAACAATCATGGACTTCAGCTACATTGATATCCTCAGGACCTACACCCGCCATTTCATATGCCGCTTTTGCTGCATTGCGAACACTATCGAAATTGGTAAGTGAAGCACGGCTGCTCCAGTTGAGTTCCGAAGTCGCCATACCCACGCCCTGAATCCATATGGGTTTATCGGTATATTTTTTGGCAACATCAGCGCTCGCCAAAATAACAGCGGAGGCGCCATCACAGTTAGCGCAACAATCGAACTTCTTTAGTGGGGTGCAAACCATATCTGCATTCAGACATGCCTCAAGGTCCAGGCGTTTCTTGTAATTTGCCAGCTCATTCTGTGAGCCATAAAACGAATTCTTCACTCGTATCTTGGCCAGTTGTTCCTCAGTTGTGCCATAGGCATCCATATGTGCCTGAGCATATAGCGCGTGACCGCCCGGCATAGTGGTTCCGAAGGGCGAGCTGAATATGGTATCGTCGCCACGGCCCATCACCTGCGCTGCTGTACGTGAATCCAACTCGGACATTTTCTGGAACCCAACCATTACCACAATATCGTGGAGGCCTGATTTGATCAACGCGTATCCTACTCTAATCCCGGTGGTTCCGGAAGAACATACGGTTTCCAAATAGAATGTGGGGCTGGGCGGAAAGCCGAGATACTCTGATACGAGGGCCGCTGGAGTTCGCTGCTTGTCATATTCCGGAGCAGAAGCTATGATCGACGCATCAACATCCTTCGGATCGATATTGATACTTTTCGCCGCATCCTTGTACGCTTCGAAGCAGAGTTCGCGGATAGACATGCCGCAACTTCGGATAAATGGTGTCTGTCCAGCAGCAATTACAGCTACTTCTTTTTTCAAAGGTTTACCTCCTGTATGTAATTACTAATAATGGTTTGCTCAGTCAAATTAATCGCACAACCTTACTATTTTAACAAAAACTACTCCAATATGCACTGACCATTCCCGCATAACTCATAAGTACCCATAGTTGACAGGACTATAGTCCCATGCTAGAATGACTCACCTTTACTGCTAGAGGCAGAGTACTACTCCCAAACAATCGAATAGCGGGTGTGCACGGTAAGGCAAATTCTCCGAAAGGCTACGACGCAATATCAGCTAACAGGTTAAAAGCTGCACGGGTCAAGACATCCAGGTTACCGAGTGCGGTTTTTGACTCAGTTTCGCCTTTGGGCTTGTTTGCCCAGAGGCGTTTTTTATTAGATAGTCTATTCGTAGCGCGAATCTATCAACGGTGATCAGTTTGCAAGCGATTGAGTGCAGACCGATATTTTGGGTAAACGTTCGCAAAGAAGCCTTTATCCAGGTAAAAGTGAAACACATGAAGAACGAACAGAAAACCGGACAACAGCAAATGGACAAACCACTACACGATCTTATCGACATCATTCAATTCGCTGAAAACGTCACCGCAAAGATACTCGGTTTGCGGGATGAAGCCGAAATATTCAAAGTCGTGATAGATGAGTTTTCAAATTCAGACCGCTTTGTTTCAACGATTCTGTTATTATCCGATGATGGCCTCTCAATCAAACTTTCAGATACATCTCTTTCATCACATAATCTGAAGACCATGGAAAAGGCTGCCGGGGTATTCAAAGAACACTATAAGATCGACCTTAGCAAATCCCGTATTTTCAGCCGAGTGGTGAGAGATGGTGAAACTATCATGGCCACCGGGCCAGATATTATCGGAGAACTATTCCCACGACCACTGGTCACCGTACTCGTAAAGCTCATGGGCCTAGGTAACCAATCCTCTATTTTAACTCCTTTGTATAGACACGAAAAAATTACCGGCATCCTTTCCCTGAGCGCACCGGAACTCGGTGATCTCTTCATCACTTCTGTGAAAAATCTGGCCTATCACGTTACCATAGCCATGGAACTTGCTGATGAGCACACCGAGCGTAAACGCGCAGAAGATGCACTCCGGGACAGCGAAGAGAAGTACCGGTCCCTCGTAGAGCAATCACTTCAGGGTCACTTGATCTTCCAAGATGATCGCATCGTATTTACCAATCAGGCTTTTGCGAATATTACGGGATACCCGATAAAAGAACTCATGGACTTCAGCCCACAATATGTGCGGGAGTTGGTACACCCTGACGATCGAAAATGGGTTTTTGAACGTTTCAACGATCGAATGAAAAGCAAGACGGTTCCCCCGCTATATGAGTATCGTCTTATTCGGAAAAACAGTTCAGTCTGCTGGATTGAGACACATATAGATAGGATCAATTACCTTGGGAATCTCGCTATGCAAGCAACTTTCCTTGACATCACTGAACGCAAGCAAGCCGAGGAAGAAACCAAAAAACTCAACACTCAGCTTATGGAAGCGAATGTAGTGCTGGAAGAGGAAATAAGTGAACGCAAGCGAGCAGAAGAGGCACAACGTGATAGTGAAGAAAAGCTACGAATGATATTTGATGCTATCGGAGATGGAGTAAGTGTCAGTGATTTAGAAGGGACTATCGTAGAAACAAATCAGGCCTTTTTCCGTATGTTTGGTCATACTGAAAAAGGAGAGATTATCGGACGAAACGCTGCCGAGTTCATAGCAGAGAAAGACCATCCCAAATTGATGGATCATATCAAAGAACAACTTGAAACCGAAACTTGTGAAGCTAGAGAATACACATTGGTTGATAGACTCGGAAGGGAGTTTGCCAGTGAAATAAAAACCGCTTTAGTGAGAGATAGCCTCGGAAACCCAGTACGATTTATTGCCGTCAAGAGAGATATCACGGAGCGCAAACGAGCCGAGGAAGCACTCCAGAAATCAGAAGCCCACTGGCGCTCCTTAGTTGAGAATGCACCTAACATCATTATGTCCACAGACAGCGATGGCATCATTTGGTCCATCAATCGCATCGTTCCGGGACTTACTTCGGAACAAGTTATTGGTAGCAAAATATACGATTTCATAGATCCAGAATTCCACAATACAGTCCGCCAAACCACTAAACGTGTAATTCAAACCGGCAATCCCGGGACCTATGAGATAAGAGGAACCGGTCCGGATGGCAGTGTTTCGTGGTATGTAACACAAATTGGACCTGTTATGCAGGATCAGGAGATCGTTGCCCTCACCTTGATTACCACCGATATCACCGATAGAAAAAATTCTGAAGAAGAAGTGGTGCAACGTAACAGGGAACTCGCTGCTTTAAATGAGATTGCTCAGAAAATAAGTCAAACATTGGATTTGGATGAGATTTTAAATAATGCTCTGGACAAGACGTTGGAAATATTGAATACAAAATATGGCGTCATCGCGTTCATGGATGATGAGGCGGAGTCTTTAACGATAAGAACTGCTCGGGGAACAAGCGATGATCTGGTAAATACAGTTTCGCCAATCAAATTAGGGGAAGTTGACAAGTCCATTTGGAAGCAGTTGAGGGAACCTTTGTTTATTGAATCACTTTCGGACTGGATCGAGAGGATATCCTCAGAGTCCTTGATATCGGCACTCAAACAGCCAATTGAATCAGCTATGTTTGTACCTCTTAGATCGAAAGGGGAGATACTTGGCGTCATATGCGCTTTCACTGAAAGCGGGCGAGTATTCACACAGGAAGAGAGAGGCCTCTTGATTACCATCGGGCACCAAATAAGCACTGCCATCGAGAATGCTCAACTCCTCGAAGAAGTATCTCGGGCCGAAGCATTGGAGGAACTCGATAAGTTAAGAACTGCGCTTCTTGCCAGCGTATCACATGAATTGCGCACACCGTTAACTTCCATCAAGGGTCTTGCCAGCACACTCACGCAACCGGATGTCGAGTGGGATACCGAAACCCAACAAGATTTCCTCAATATCATCGATCAGGAAACAGACATATTGACTCACATCGTCGAGGATTTAATGCAAATGTCACAAATGGAAGCCGGCATCATGAGCATGGATAAAACACGAAGTAATATCGCTTCTATTGTACACCAGCTCGGCAATAAACTCAGTGATCTGACGGTGGCGCATGAGTTTGAAACAGATATACCAACCGAGATGGCACCTATATACGCTGACGAGATACGTATTGGAGAAGTTATAACCAACTTGGTGCACAACGCTGCCTCCTATTCTGAGCAAGGTACAGCAATCACTCTGGTAGCCAATGAAAAAGATGGCCAGATAATTGTTAGTCTTACGGACCATGGCATCGGTATACCGCCTGAGCATGTCGATAAGGTTTTCGATCGATTCTATCGACTGGAGAGTGGTGTGTCTCGCAGGCGAGGAGGCACCGGGCTCGGGCTCTCAATTTGCAAAGGAATTGTGGAAAGCCATAATGGTGAAATCTGGGTAAAGAGTACTCCTGACAAGGGTTCAACGTTCAGTTTCAGTCTGCCAATCGAGGACGACTCTGAGATGGTATCTGCCGAACAGATAAAACAATAGTGAACACGTGATGCTTGATTTGCCTGTATGAAGTGAAATACGTTCTGAGCAGCTTTACTATGTATAATGTAGAACTGCGGAAGGAGAATCACAATGGCATCGATTTGCTTCGTCGGACCGTACCCGCCAATAATGTGTGGGATTGCCACCTACACCAGCTACCTGACAAATGGCAGCCCTGATGGCAAGTGGGGAGTGTTATCCTTTGATCTGACTACATATGGAGCACCCCTGACAGACGATGCAAAAGGAGATCACGTCTGGTATGGAATCCCAAGCCGAAGTGACTTTTCCGCATCACACATACTGAAAGGATTAGACCAACTCAATCTACCCAACACCGAGACCGTTCTTTGGTTTCAACATGAAACAGCTATTTGGGACCCTCCCCAGAAGTTCATCGCAATGCTTAAGCAACTGAATATGCCAAAGGTAGTCTCCTTTCACACTCTTCACTTCCAGAGTGATGAAACCCCCAGCGGATTGCGCCAGTGCCAATATGATTTGCTCAGAGATTTGTTACCCTACGTTGATGCCATAACCGTCTTCACCTACGGTGTTTACAGAGCAGTTATTTCAGCATTTCCTGAATATTATGCCAAGATATATGTCACTAAACACGGCATACATTCATACCCGGAAATCAGCCGAATGCGCCGAAAAGAAGCTAGAGAAAAGCTTCACGATTTCCTACTCTATGAATCAGACCTCGATCAGTCAACAAAGAAGTTTTTACATGAGCACCATACTCTCCTCGACCCTGATGCGATAATAGTCGGACAAACCGGCTTTTTGTGTCCTTCGAAATTCTCAGAATCACTCTATTTCGCAAGAGACAACCTGCAGGGACTTATCCCTAACAAGAGAATCGTAGCAATGCGCATTGGAACCGCCAGGGAGGAATCGCAGAAAGCTTATACTAATCAGTTGCGAGCAGCGTTCAATGATACGGACTCATTCCTCCTCGAAACCTGGCTTCCTCCAGATATACTTCCTCTAGCTCAGCGGGCCTTTGATATCAATTTCTACTGGCCTGAAGAATGCACTCAAAGCGGTGTTGTGGCACATGCTCTTGGTGCAGGAGCAATCGTTGCAGGTCGTGACTTGGAGGGAGTTGGTGAAACCCTCAGAGAAGCAGGGCAGGTTGCAGATACGGACATGAATAACTTGATCATGAAAATCAAACATCTTGTGCTCGATTCAAACCTTCTGGAAAGGTCGGAAGAGAAAGCACTGAACTACGCCAAAGAGTTCTCCTGGGAAAAGCAAGCCTTGAGACACTATGAGCTTATCGAACCCATTGTCCATACCGCACTTCTATGGGAAAAGTCCCGGATGCCTTCTGCGATTGATTCCATAGCTGCATTAACAGCTCGTCAGGCTAACCAGGATCTGCCAGTTCATAGCCAACAACTCCCCAAAGATACCATGTCACCAACCAGAAAGATTAAGCAACGATTTAATCCAAAATCCCTTAGTGAATTTTCGATTGGTAATACTCCAAACAATTTTGTAATTAAACCAAGGAAAAACCTCCTTTCTCAAAGGACTCATCCCAGAAAACGCGGGCATACTCGCAATGATACACCGTGATATACTTGACTTTTCATCGTTGTTTTTTCCGTAACATCCGTTTGAAGGAGACCGTTAATGAAGAATTCCCCTGCTAATCGCGCGCCTTCCATCATTAACCACAAATCAAAAACACAAGTACATCCTTTTGAAAAGATAGAGGAGCGCTATATACAAATCATGCAGGGGCCCCTAGAGCAAGCACGACACATAAGAGAAGCAGATATCGTTATCGGAATCCCCTTCTATAATGAAACTGATACCATAGCACATGTCATAAACACAGCACGAAAAGGCTTGAAAAAGTATTATCCAAATCAAAAATCCGTCATCGTAACTGCTGGATCCGTAGCTGGAGGTAACGCACTCGAGATAATCAACAATCTCCCCCACGACAAGAAGATAGACCACATAGCTTTTTTACTCGATGATGAACTACTTAACGGGAAAGGTTGGGGTGTACGAGCCATTATCGAAATAGCTCAGAGTCTTGGTGCAGATCATGTAATTCTGGAAGCTGACTTGAAAAGCCGCAAATCAGATGGTCGAATTGAAGGACTAGCCCCAGACTGGATTTACCTCCTCCTTGAGCCAATTAGAACAGGTCAAGCGGATATGGTCATTTCCCTATTCAATCGTCATTACCTCGAGGCCCCTATCTCTACCTTTGTTGCCTATCCTTTGCTTACAGCTATATACAACTGTCCCATACACCGGCTTATAGGGGGACAGTGGGGAATCTCTCACCAGATACTCCGAAGTCAGTTCAGATATCCCAGAAATTTATGGAATAGCTATATTGGCGGATATGGAATTGACAATTGGCTAGCAAACGTAGCCATCACTAACAGTGCCACCATTTGCGAAGTCAACCTGGGGATAAAGATCCACAAACCATCAATACCAAAAAGTGAGTTGGTTCTACGGCAAACAGCCAGTGCCCTGTTTGCTCAAATTGTAGACGACAGAGGATGGTGGGAAGAAATAGACAAAATCCGTGATCTACCACTCTTGAGTCCATTGCCTACCTATGGAGCTAAAAGAATAGATCAACCGGACGAAGTGGAGAGGAGTCCCCAACAAGCAATAGAACGATACGTACAAGGCTTCAACAAATTCCATTTGCTTTATAAAAGGGTTCTTCCAAACGAAACCTATCTGGAATTGGAAGAACTAGCCTCTACCAGGATTGAACATTTTACCGTCTCCCCCGAGCTGTGGTCTCATATCATCTACCACCTTTTGCTGGCCTATGCTTTCGGCAAAGACTTTGCCAAGGGTGATTTACTCGATTCCCTTATTCCTCTGTTTAATGCCTTGGTGGCAGGGTTCACCCTGGATATGCAACGAATGAAGGACAAATTGGAGCACCTCCCAACCGAAGACAGAGACCACCTGGTATCCCTGGAAGCTGATCGTAGAATTGAAGACATTACCACTGAATTTCTTCGTCAAAAACCGGGGTTCGTAGCAAGTTGGGAAATCTCCGAAGAGGCTCTTATGCCACCTATCCCACAGATCACCTACCGTGAGTTCATACCTGGTGTACCGCTGATAGTTCCTTCAGAAATAACAACGCCAGATGGCAAGATAGTCCGTGCCAATGACATATACGATTCTGTTTTCATGAAACAAAAAGCGGAATTTGAGCACTTTGTATACGAACATCTGAAAGTCCCAAAAGACGCCAGCTCTTTGGAAGTCTCTCTAGCCATAAAAGACTTTTTACATTCAGTAGAGAGCGAGATACTACCAGGCATCGACTTAACAACAGTCGAGGGCACACAAGAGATGGTCAATATCATTATTGAGAACTTTCCACACGGGGACGGGTTCTCTTTGATACCCGAGATGGCATCAAGGTTTTTGGCGCAGCATACCCCTATTAGCCTCTTGACCAAACTTGGATACTCGTACCTTGATCAGCTATTAGAGGACTATGACCCTCTCGATATTATGGCATTGGCCACCTGGTCTGAAGAACGTGAATACACCCGTGGACTGTGGGACCTGCTGGCAGACAATATCCGTCCAGAACATTTCACACCATCAAAAATAAAGCCATTAGTAGTAACTCACGAGGACTTCCCATCATTGGTGGAATTGAAGGATTCGTCCGCTCTTGACAGGTTAACTTCCAGGATTGTTGTAAGCAATATTCACAAAGGTATGGGAGGCGAGTTTCCCAAACTAAGATACCTTACAACCATCGGGAAGAACATCGTTGAAGCGGAGAGATTCGGCAATTTATGGAAAAGATTCGCTGCCGAAAGAAAGGACTTCGGCCGCAAGGTGATGGACTCGATTAGAGGACACTGGGGAAAAGAGCCACTATCAGCTCATTTTATCTTCGAAGATGGTCATCAGCGTATCCTGGTTGAGCGAGTCAGAGAGATGGTCGAGAGAATCGATAAAGAAGAAGCTACAGGTGATCGAGAGCGCTTTACCCGGTTCAAACATCTCAAAGACCTGTCCGAATGTTATCACTTGGCACTGGCTCTCCCCGATGGTAAATTCGTAACTTGTTCCGCCTGGTCTTGGGCAAGCTACAGCTTCAAAGGAGGCAGGGCTTCGCCTCCGCCGCTTTCTTTGCATGTTGAGAGGGACTGGTCATCGAGGGAATTCCTTGTCGAGTATTACAAGGCAATAGGCGGAACTGAAGAAGAGGTCGAAGAGAAGGTTATCGAGCTCATCGAGCAAGGCAGGGAATCTGAAAACCTGGCCCCGATACTGTTGGGAGAAGAGAAAGGCGCCGAGAAAGTAGTCTCAATGGAGTCTACGATCGTCTCGCCCGAATACCCACCAGCAAAGAACCTGATTCGCTTCGATGGCAATCCCATTCTTGAACCCATCAAAGAGCACTCATGGGAATCAAAGTATGTTCTCAACTCAGCTTGTATAAGGCTGAATGGAAAAGTGCATTTAGTGTATCGGGCTTTTGGCGAAGACGAAGTATCCCGTCTGGGAATGGCAATCAGTGAAGACGGATTCAATTTCACTGAAAGACTGGATACTCCGATTTTCTCACCCAATCATGCGAGCGAAAAAATGGGGTGCGAAGATCCCCGCCTGACACTGATCGGCGATCGTATTTATATGGCTTACACCGCATACGATGGCCTCGTCGCACAGATTGCGTTGGCTTCTATCGGTGTAAAGGAGTTCCTCCAAAATCGCTGGCGAGCCTGGCGCAGACATGGCCTTGTTTTTCCCGGATTCGATGACAAAGACGCTACATTATTCCCTGAAACTTTTAATGGAAAGCATGCCATGCTTCATAGGGTCGATCCTCACATGTGGATAACCTTCTCGCCCCACCTTCGCTGTCCGTGGCCCCGCAGAGAGCATAAGATACTGGCAGGAACAACTACCGGAATGATGTGGGATGGAAGAAAAATCGGGGCCGGAGCCCAACCCATCAAAACGAAATTCGGTTGGCTATTAATAACCCACGGCGTTGATTACGATCATGTTTATCGACTGGGGATCATGTTGCTCGATCTGGCCGATCCTTCCAAATTGAAATACCGTTCACCCAATTTCATCTTGGAACCAGAGGCCTTATGGGAACTTGGGAAAGACGATACTTCCTGGGTGCCAAACGTCGTTTTCACATGCGGGGCCCTTCCGCTAACAGACCGCATTTTCTCCCTCAATGCCGAAGATGAAATAATCGTATATTATGGCTCAGCCGATACAGTAATGAGTGCAGCGACTACCAAGATAGGAGACCTGATACCTGAGGAATTCCGATGAAAGTGGAATGATGGCGGGAGCGAGGGGAGTCGAACCACCATAAGCATCGAAGGATACCCACCAACGGTTTTGAAGACCGCGACCCTGACCGCAGGACATTCGCTCCCACAGACAGTATAACATATGCCGCGAGACTCATATAGTTGCTAATCGCGGCTTAAACGTGTTCCCACCACACTGACACAATAGAAACGAAGATGGTTTATTTCACGGGTTATTGACAAAGGATTCTATCCTGTTCAGGCCTTCGGTGATATTCTCCATCGAGTTTGCATATGAGAACCTGAGGTACCCCTCTCCATTGGCCCCAAAGTCAATGCCGGGAGTCACCCCTACATGACATTTCTCCAAAATATCAAAAGCAAGTTTGTACGAATCGTTTGACAGGTGCCTTGCGTTTGCGAACACGTAAAACGCTCCAGTAGGTTCAACTGTAATCCCAAACCCAATTTCTCTGAGGCGTCATGTATCGTCTTCGCTGATCATAGACACCTCTCATGCGTCGCACGTCCTCACCGGCTTCTTCAAGTGCTGCTATTTCCGCAATTTGAACCACAGAATTAGCAGAAATGAGGAAGTTCTGCTGAAGTATCTGAATTGGTCTAATGAACGGCTCCGGCGCAATAATGTACCCAAGTCGAAGTCCGGTCATGGCATATAATTTTGAAAAACCGTTTAACACGAATGCATGGTCAGTGAACTCCAAAATAGAGTGCTCTTTTCCTTCATAGACAAGCCCGTGATAAATCTCATCTGAAATGACATATGGTGCCAATTCAGCAATCTCCCTCATCCTGTTTTCGGATAGCAAGTTGCCTGTTGGGTTTGATGGTGAGTTGATAATAATCGCTTTGGTGCCAGTGGTAATCTTTCGCCCGATTTCCTCGGTCCGGTACTGAAACCCGTCTTCTTCATAAACAGGCACCATAACCGGAGTTCCCTGCATAAATCGGATGAAATTAGGATAGCATGCATAATGAGGATTGGAGATAATCACCTGATCACCTTTGTCAATGAGCGCTGCAAAAATAAGCAGCATGGCAGGTGAAGTACCTGAAGTAATCACCACTTGATCAGGGAAAACCTTTACATTGTACGCATCGAAGTAGTGCCTGCAGATAGATTCTCTCAAATCGAAATTGCCAAGGCTATGAGTATAATTGGTATGGCCCTCTTCAATAGCTCTGCAGGCTGCTTCTTTTACACATTGCGGAACGGCAAAATCAGGTTCACCTACTTCCAGGTGCATTACATGAGCACCTTCACGTTCCATGGCACGCGCCCGTTCGAGCACGTCCATAACAAGGAACGGGGTGATTTCACTTATCTGTTTGGCAATCATTGTATGTGATCCTTTCACATGCGCTGGCATAACTGAAAACCAGCTACAGTTTTAAAGTCTCAAATCAGTTCCAAAACCTCACTGGCAACCCACTCACAGATATTTCGCAATCTATCATACCATTCTATTCATCGTCAAAACAGATTTTAATCATCATTGCGTGATAGCTCCCAAACAAGTTGGGGGTTAACCATGTTTTCAGCAGGAAATAAATATTGATACGCTATGGTAGACTAGCGGGCTATGTCTGTCTGGCAGACACTGATTTATGGTGTCTACCAATACCAATTCGGAAGGTTGCTATTAGAGCGAGCATTATGAAGGTCGATCTAATCTGAATAGCTTTGATTTTTGAAGGTCACCCAATGGATAAGAATACCAAAGTTTTAATAGTAGACGACGAAGTATCTATACGACAACTAACCAGAAGAATCCTCGAAAAGGAAGATTTCGAAGTATTTGAAGCGGCGTCTGGCGATGATGCGCTGATAATGCTGGAAAACAACGAATCACAATTTGATGTAATACTCTTAGATATAATGATGCCCGGAATTAACGGATTCGAGGTCCTGCACCGTATCAGACGGAACCAGGCATCTGACACCTTGAAAGTAATCATGTTGACTGCGATGGCCAATATCGAAGATAAGGCCTCAGCTTTCTCAGCGGGCGCTAATGACTACCTGGTGAAACCAATTGAAAACAATGAACTGGTTTCCAGAGTAAAAATGCATGCAGAATTCCGGTGTACAGAGCTTGCACTGCATGAAAGCCAGAGACAGTTTCAACAGATAGAGGAATTCTCCCCATTCCCAATTTTTATCCTTTCTCCAGATGGGAAAACCGAATACCTTAATCCCCAATTCAGCAAACTCTTTGGTTACACCATCGACGATATACCAACAGCTCAAGAATGGTTTGAATTTGCTTTTCCTGATACCGAATATCGCAGGGAGGTAATGTCCTCTTGGAAAAGTGATGAAAATAGTATCGGCAACGACACGATTGAGTTAGTAAAAAGAGAATTCGATGTGGTTTGCGGTGATAATAGCACCAAGACTGTTACTATACGAACAATACGTATGGACAATGGAAAGTTTTATAGAGTGTTCCATGACATCACCGAGGCCAAAAGCATGGTGCAGGATCTGCGCGAAAGCGAAGAACGGTTCAAAGAAATGGCCAATCTGCTACCACAATCGGTTTTCGAGCTTGATTTAGCGGGAAACTTAACATTCATCAACAACTATGCTTTCGAATCGACTGGTTACACTCATGATGATTTTGAGAGCGGTATGAATGCCATTCAAATGTTCGTTCCTGAAGATAGAGAACGTGCTGTAGGGAATATAGCAAAGCGATTAGAAGGCACTGAATTTACCGATCATGAATACACCATTCTCCGCAAAGACGGCACTACATTTCCTGCCCTGTTGTATTCCAGCCCTATCCTACATGATGGGACACCGATTGGATTGAGGGGAATAGTCCTGAACATCACGGAACGCAAACAAGCAGAGGAAGAACTACGCGAAAGTGAGGAGAAATTCAGAGTCATTGCATCGTCAGCCAATGATGCAATCATCATGATTGATAATGACGGAAGAATTTCTCTGTGGAATCATGCGGCCACTAGTATTTTTGGATACACACAATCGGAGGCAATAGGACAGAAGTTACATAGATTTTTAGCACCGGAAAGATTTCACGAAGATTCCCAAGCAGGCTTTCTCTCGTTCCAAAAAACAGGCAAAGGAAACGCGATCGGAAAAACAATAGAGTTAGCCGCAATCAAAAAAAACGGGGAGGAATCCCCTGTAGAGCTTTCCATGTCTGCTCTACAACTAGAGAACGAATGGCATGCAGTGGGAATTATTCGTGATATTACCGAACGCAAACGGACAGAGGCCGAGATATCCCAGAAGAACGAAGAGTTACGTGCGGCTGAGGAAGAACTCCGAGAAGCTAACCAGCATTTAGAGGAAAAAGTTGAGGCGCGCACCGCTGAACTCAAGAAGGTCAACAATTTGCTTCGTACTGAGATTTCCGAGCGTAAACTGGCAGAAGAGAAAATAATTGAATCAAATTACAAACTCCAAGTAGCATTGGATGATCTGAATTCCAGCCAGGAACAGCTATTGCAGTCCGCCAAGCTAGCTGCAGTTGGTGAACTTATATCCGGAATATCACATGAGCTTAAGAATCCTCTCGCTGCGATTTCAATGGCCGCAGAAATTCTCGATGCGAAAATCGATGATGAGAAATCAAAGAAGCATGTTCAGATCGTCAGCAATCATGCTCAGCGCGCTGTTTCAATTGTGGATAATCTCCTCTCCTTTGCCCGCAAGCATGAATCAAATAGAAGCTATGTATCTATGAATAATGCTATTCATAGCACAATAGAACTTTTATCTTATGAATTGATGCGGGACAACATCGAAGTGGTAACAGAACTCGATTCGAACATACCCAACACTATGGTTGATTTCAATCAAATGCAACATGTATTCCTGAATCTGATAGGGAATGCAGGACAAGCTATGCATGAAGCTCATGGCAAAGGTAACCTTATTGTTCGAACACAGGAAAACAATGAAACAATCCAAATAACGATCGCCGATGATGGACCCGGTATTCCTGAAAAAATAAAGGAAAGAATATTTGAACCTTTCTTCACTACAAAAGGAGTTGGCAAAGGAACTGGACTGGGACTCAGTATTTGTTATGGCATTATTGACCAGCACGGAGGAACAATACAGGTTGAGAGTAAGGAAGAGGAAGGATCAACTTTCACTGTAGAATTACCAGTTGTCCATGAAAAGATGACCTGTACGACATAAGGGACTTTTGTTTTTATCGAAAGAGGAGGGAAAATGTCCACAAACTGGCAAGGCAAGTCTATTTTGGTTATCGATGATGAAGAGGCTCTGCGCACCATGGTATGCGAGTATTTATCCGAAGAAGGTTTCGATGTGGAGGAATCCAGTAGCGGAGAAGATGCGCTCTTCAAGATCACACAAGCGCATTTCGATGCGATTGTCTCGGATGTGCGAATGCCCGGAATGTCCGGGTTCGACCTTATGTATGTCCTGAAGAAGCTTTGTGATGATACGGTCATAATTTTCCTGACCGCGGTACCAGACCCAGAACTTAAATTGACAAGATTGTCCCAGGCAGCCGGAGTCTATGCATACCTCTCCAAACCTTGCAAATTGGAATATCTTAAAAATACTATTGAAAATGGGTTAGCCGACCATGAGTCGAATCGTGAAGAAATTCTCTCACTTGACGAGTTCAGTGAAGGGGAAGCATGTGTTTTAGCTGATTTAATCACCGAGGCCACTCAAAACGCGATCTCAGGGATTGCCGGCATGGTAGGACGTGATGTAAGAATCAACGGAGCTGAGCCCAGACACGTGGCAGCGAGCAATGTAGCCGATCTTTTGAAAAATCCCGAAGGTAAACTGGTTGGAATCAGTATGGACATTATGGGGGATGCTACCGGACATATGCTGCTTTTCTATCCACCACGTGTGGCTTATGGATTAGCAGACCTGATTACCGGCCAAATTCTTGGCAGCACAACCAGCTTTGATGAAATAGGGGAATCCGCCCTCAAGGAAATGGGGAATATAGCTGGCGGCTTTTTCCTCAATTCACTTGCAGACGCGGCCAACATGAAGTTGATGCCCACCCCTCCCAACCTGATCATGGGAAAGGCGGGAAGGATTCTGGATAACGCATTCAGGCCACTTTCCAATAAGGATGCCAATGTCTTCGTGGTGCAAATGACGTTTGAGACTAATGGTAGCAAGATCAGTGGGTACTTCCTGGCACTATCAACTGCTAAATTGATGAATGCACTACTTGAGAGGGTCAACAGTGCTCAAGCGGCTGTGAGTTGAGAGGGATAGCAGCTAAACTTTTCCTCGGGGTAGTAAATAACAAATTCCAAAATCCAAATGCCAAATCAAGTTTAAAGTTCAAATGACAAAAAGCCATGCACCGAAACAATGTTTGATATTTGATATTCGTCAGTAGTCAATTGGTCTGCCGCGCCAGTACTTGACCTCTCGAGGTCCACCACCCCCATATCCGCCAGGGCCTCCATGTCCACCACGTCCACCGGGCCAAATAGGCTCTTTTTTAAACATCTTGTAGATGACGACCACCGCTACGCCCACTATGAATCCCCCTATATGAGCCCAGTAAGCTATACCGCCTGAATGAGACGACGATCCCAGCTCCGCCATTCCAGGAATGAACTGTAATACAAACCAGAATCCCAGTAAAACGTAGGCAGGGATTTTGACTACAGTGATGAAAAAGAAAATCACCACTGTACTTACCCGACTAAACGGGAATAGCAGTAGATAAGCCCCCAAAACCCCCGCGATAGCTCCACTGGCACCGATTGTGGGACTTATGGATTCGGTATCGGTTGCAATCTGAAACCAGGAGGCGGCAACGCCAGCTGCCAAATAGAAAAGCAGATAACGGAAATGACCAAATTTATCCTCAACATTGTCTCCAAACACCCACAGAAACAACATATTCCCCATAAAATGCATAATGTCACCATGCATGAACATTGAGGTGAACATGGTGGTCCAATTGCTAAAACCGGTATTGACATCATCACAGCCTATTGAAGAGAATCCGGGTTGTGTGTCCCAAAATATTTGGTTGCCACAAATGAATTCGAGATCAATCCCCTGGGTTAACTCGACTGGCACCAGCCCAAACTGGTAGAAAAATACGTCCTGGTTTCCAAGCGTCAACTCATAAATGAATACGAGTGTACAAATAGCAATAATGCTGACATTCACATATGGAAAACTGCGGCGCTGAAGGTCACCATCAGAAATGGGGAACATATGGTTTTAGCTCCAAGTGGTATTCACATCTTTCAGGGAAACCATAATTCGATTGCAATTGTAACGAATATTTTATTATACTCTATACTTGCGGCAGGAATCTGTCAAAATACTCTATCGTAGGTAAAAAAATGTCGAACTGGACAGAATTAGAAGAGAAATATTTCATGCGCACCTTCAAGCGGCAGCCTATCGTCATAGTCCGTGGCAAGGGAAGCCGCGTATGGGATGAAAACGGCAAAGAATATCTCGACTTCGTCGGGGGATGGGCAGTCAACTCTCTCGGCCACTGCCATCCAACGATCGTCGATGCACTGAATCAACAGTCTCGAACGCTTATCCAGGTTTCAAATCAGTATTACACAACCCCTCAACTTCAGCTAGCGGAGCTTCTGGTTGAGAATAGCTGCCTTGACAGGGTCTTCTTCGGTAACAGCGGGGCTGAAGCCAACGAAGCCGCATTCAAACTGGCGCGGAAATATGGGCGCATGCATCGCGACGGGGCCTATGAGATCATCACGGTAACTGGTTCATTCCACGGTCGCACCATGGCAGCCATCGCGGCAACCGGGCAACATAAATTCCAAAACCCGTTCGTGCCCCTTCCCGATGGTTTCATCAATGTGGAATATGCAAGTTTTGAGGCTATAAAGTCAGCTACTACCAAACTGACTTGCGCGGTGCTATTGGAACCGATTCAAGGTGAAAGCGGCGTCAACACTCCAACCAATGACTATTTCAAGCAGGTCCGGGAATGGTGCGATGAGAACAATCTACTTCTATTATTGGATGAAATTCAGACAGGAATCGGAAGAACCGGCACCCTTTTTGCTTACGAGCAACTGGGCATCGAACCGGACATTGTGACACTCGCCAAAGGACTAGGGGGCGGAGTGCCGATAGGCGCTATACTGGCCAAAGAACACGCATCGGTTTTTGAGCCGGGTGAGCACGGTTCGACGTTCGGCGGAAACCCGCTGGTCTGTGCTGTGGGATACGCAACGATGAAATTCATCCTTGAGAATGGCATATTGGAAAATACCAGAGAAGTCGGTGCATACTTGATCGCGGCACTCGAAGGCTTGAAGTCCGAATTCGATTTCATCACGGATGTGCGAGGCAAGGGATTCCTCTGTGCTGTGCAATTCGATCGTGAGATTTCAGCCGATGTGATAACAGCATGCAATGAGAGAGGGTTGCTCCTAAATCCGGTAAAACCTGATGCTATCAGAATGATGCCTGCATTGATTACTCAAAAGAGCGATGTCGATGAAGCTATCAGCATTTTAAAGGATGTTTTTAACCAATGGAAGTAATCCCTGCTATCGATTTGAGAGACGGCAAATGTGTTCGCCTGTATCAAGGTGACTATTCCAAAGAGACTGTGTTTTCTGACGATCCTATCTCCATGGCTCTGCGATGGGAAAGCGCAGGGGCTAAGCGGATCCATCTCGTGGACCTCGATGGGGCAGCCGAAGGCAAACTGTGCAACGCTGACGTTATCGGCGAGATAGCAAAAAAGGTACAGATTCCAGTACAGATCGGGGGAGGAATCAGGCTCATTGAAACGATGGAGCATTTGCTGAATCTGGGTATCGACCGAATGATTTTGGGAACTGTGGCGCTCGAAGAACCTGACCTTGTAACAGAGGCTTGTCAACAATTTGGAGAACAGATTATCGTCAGCATTGATGCTAAAGACGGTTATGTAAGGGGGAGGGGCTGGAAAGAGGAAGGCAGTCTGCGCATAGAAGAAGTTATTTCGCAAATGGAATCACGAGGTGTAATGAGGTTCATCTATACCGATATCTCTCGCGACGGCACCCTGACAGAGCCAAACTACGAAGAGATCGAGAAGTTTAAAGCTTCGACCAAGATTCCTGTGATCGCAGCCGGGGGTATCGCTTCAATTGAACATTTAAAGAAGCTCTCTGAAATCGGTGTGGAAGGGGCCATCACCGGTCGAGCCATCTACACCGGAAATATCGACTTGAAAGAAGCTTTGGCTGTGATCAGGGATCAGGGGTCGGGAGGCGGCGGAGGATCTGGGGAGACTGATAGCTGACAGTGGTCTCCGTGTCCTTCGTGACCTTCGTGGTTGACAACTGGGAGAGGATGGGAGAACTGATGACCGATGACTGACAACTGACAGCTCTTTTCAAAACGATAAAGAGTGTGCAGGGATCGGGGATCAGGGGTCAGGGGTCAGGGATAGTGGAAGGGGTTGCGGGGGCGTCAGCCCCCGAGGTGCATTTGGGCGGTTCGAGGGTGGGATCGCAAATGCCTGAACAACAGGTGAGCAGGGTTGCGAGAGCACGGCTCCCGCACTCCAAAGGACCTATTTTCGTAGCAATAGAAAGGAACGAAACACCATGCCAAAATTCGATGAAAAAGGATTGATCCCTGCAATTATTCAGGATGCAAATAGCGGGCAGGTGCTCATGCTAGGTTACATGAATGAGGAATCGCTGGAGAAAACCAAGTCCACCGGTCAAGCCTGGTTCTGGAGCCGCAGCAGGCAAGAACTGTGGCACAAGGGAGCTACATCAGGCAATTTTATTAATGTGAAAGAAATCTACATCGATTGCGATGTCGATACGATTCTAATAAAAGCTGAACCCGTAGGGCCGGTATGCCACACCGGTGAAGTTTCCTGTTTCTATCGCAAGTTGGGAGAAGAAGAATAGAGCGGGCACAATAGTATTGTGCTGTAGATAACGTTGCATTTCATTCTAAGGTCCGTTCATGCTGAGTTTATCGAGGTATGAACGCATTCCCCTTCGACGGGCTCAGGACGAACGGAGTTCTACCCCCATCACATATCAAGTATGTGTAGGAACAGTGCACTACTTTTCTTCAGGCTCTAACACCCCTTGAAGCGCCTCAATAGCCACTTCAACTTGCTGAGAATCCGGCTGACGAGTAGTAAGCGATTGCAATGCAAGACTGGGGCGCATTATAGCCTTTATGACAATGTTTTCAGTGCGATCAGCAGCGAAGTGGATCAGTTCATAACCGATCGCGGCAATAACGGGAAGAAGGATGAGGCGCGAAAGCAAACGCCAATAAATTGCAGGCTGTCCGGTGAACACGAAAACGCAAATGGCAATTACCATTACGATGAGGAGAAATCCGGTTCCACAACGGGTATGGGCTGTACTGAATTGCTGCACAGATTCAACATTCAGCGGCGCACCGGCTTCATAGGCATTGACCGTTTTGTGTTCAGCACCATGATAGGCAAAAACCCGGCGGATATCAGGTAGCAGGGACATTAATCCAAGATACGCCAGAAATATCAGGACACGTAAAACTCCATCGGCTGCATTACTTACTATCGAAGAGTCAGTCAGGCGATCAATTCCATAATGGGTTATCACCATCGGCAAAACTACAAATAGAGCTACTCCAAAGACTATTCCCAAAACCACCGGAATCCATATCACTACTGGTTTGGGTTTTTCATCAAGCTCTGCTTCTACGGCCACATTCGCTGAGAACATCAGAGACTTGATGCCCAGCACCATGGTCTCAATGAGTGCAAAAAAACCTCGGATAAAGGGAACTTTCCTGAGTCGACCCGTATAGATCTGACTCAACGGCTCAGTTTTAGTGACGATCTCCCCATCAGGTCTGCGAACAGCTATCTTGACCTGCTTGGGACCACGCATCATGACCCCTTCTAGTACTGCCTGACCGCCATAGTGGAATCGCTTCGGCAAATTTCTCCCCTAATCAAAAAGAAGGGGCTGTAATAACCCCCTCCTTTTCCATTCTATTTTATATGATCGGATATCTCTATTAGTCAGATGACGGCAACGGTCTTGGTTGCTGCATCTCCATTGGTTTCCCACAACACTCAAGGTCGCCTTCACCGGCTTTGGTAACCAGGACCTCTGTATTGCAAACCTCACACACAAACCTTTTGCCCAATTGAGTTGGCATCTAGACTTACCCCCTATTACTTCTGTTGCATTTCTTGTCCACAGCACTTGACTGTGCCATCACCACCACGAGTGACCATTGCCTCGGCACCACATTTGCCGCACTGGTATCGTTTTCCGGCAGTATTCGCCATGTGTTCACCACCTCCGGATATTTCGTCTGATTATTATATCGCATCCCACTCAATACCGTCAACGAAATACGTTCCTTACACCTGTCCGTTTGCATGAATTCTCGTATTCAACTTTCGAGTTTTAATTCCCACTGGCAGCAGATATCATCGCCATTTTCTCGCGGGGGTGCCTTTATCAAATTGAACTGTATCTTAGGATTGAAAAAGGTGGCCCTGAGCGCCTGTATCCTAGGGCAAACCTGCTGACATTGCAGTTCTTCTCGACCCTTGCCCTCACGTTCCAGTGCGAAAAGGGTTCGGCAAGTATACTCGGTAACAATAGCATGGTTTTTATCCAGTATCTCTATTTGATACTTGGTGAATGCCCACCACGGATTACACTGGAGATACTTAAGTACCGTGGCAACATCATCTCCCCGAATATTCAGGACCTCACTGAGCGCTTTGAGTTCAAACATCATAGCTTTTTCCCAGACTTCGATGTCACATTTCAATGCCACATCATTGCCCCACTTTTCCTTGACCGCAAGATACCAGAATCCATCAATGGCCCGGATGTAGTCAGCATATGTTTCCCGAAGTTTTAGTAAGGTTTCTTTACTCAATTTTTCATGGCTGAACTCCGGATCGAACCCTCCGCTGTAATCTATTAATTCGATCATGGTAATCTCCAAATTACGCAGTTTTTGCTAACACTCTTCCCGATTATAGCAAATGTCCTCGCTGGAAATATGAGCACTCGGTTCCACCAATCAACAATACATTCCGAAATACATCAGGAGGAACAGAGGCCCGGGCTTTCCCAGCAATCCCCCACGCCAGTTACCACCGGCACCACAAAGGATGAAAAGAGGGTGCAGGGATTCCTCCCTGCCGGGGTTTGGGGTGTCCCCAATGACTCATAATTGGCGGGCGGTGGGATCGTGAAGGCTTGATCTTTCAGAGTGTGGAGAGAGGTGGATTCCAGATCGAGCCGCGCCTGCCATGGTACTATGTGCGTCGGACAGGTCCGAAATCCGAATAAATTAGAAGTTACTGTATCAATTCAGTCATTGCTCTCAGAAAAAGAATGATGGCTACATCAATATGCGTTATTTCGCTTTCGCTGGTCACTTTCCATCTGGAAAGCGGAGAAGTCCCTTTCTGAATGGTAATTGTATTATCCAATAAATTCGTATAGCCAAAAGATCTTTCCAGGAAATTGCCCATGGCGATGTTGGATCCCGTTCCATTAATCTGCAATCGATATTTTGATTTCAGCGTTTCTTTGCTGATACTACCCAAAAGTTCTTTATCCTGATACATGCTGTATTCTTCATCATGTGCTTCGTCCTGATAAACGGTGTATTCAACGCTACCGATCCCCAACTTTGATTTCTGTACAAATTCCATGGTTTGGCCGTCATGGAATTCGACTTTTTATGCTCTTTTACTGAACCTGAATGTCTCATTGCCAGTAGAGTTAACAATGCTGGCAACCACCTTGCCACAACTAAGAGCACTATATCTCTTCTTAAGCTGAAACGACCACAATTCGTTTTTGATTGTCAACTCATGCATAGCTATTTCTCAGCAACAGCCAAACTCAGATGCCATGCCCGCCATTAGTCGCTGACATAGAACAGCGTTCCTGCCTATGACAGCTACGGACAGAGTGATGATGACGGACAGTCCAGTCTGAGTGACATACCTGTGGCTCATTATAATAGCTATGGTATCAGATGGGCATTGCGGCAAGGAAGAGTGACTACCCCCATCCTGAGGAGTGTCCACCCCAAAAACAGTGGACTCTCTGGCATGAGGGACTAAGAAGGATGGTTCCTCGGAGAATAGTGAGTTTGGTTCTATTCTACAAAAGGAGGCTTTAAATGGGGTTTGTTAAGCAAAAGCAAAAATTATGGGGAAGGCGGGACTCGAACCCGCACGGGTTGCCCCACATGATCCTAAATCATGCTCGTCTGCCAATTCCGACACTCCCCCG
>JABMQN010000192.1 GCA_013203045.1 Chloroflexota bacterium | reverse complement strand
TTTTCCGCGCCTTTGCAAATGGAATGGATGGGGTGTTTATTGGTGGTTGCATCTTGAATGAGTGCAACTATATTACTCATGGTAATTATCAGGCGCTGAACATGGTGCTTCTGTGCAAGAAAATAATGGAGCATATAGGGCTTAACCCTGATAGGTTGAGAATAGAACTCATGTCTTCCGGTGAGGGCACGGTTTATGTGGACGTTGCTAATGATTTCGTTCGCCAAGTTAGAGAACTGGGACCCATCGGCAAGGCCGAAGGACTGAGCGAAGACGAACTTGCGTCTAAACTTGCTGAAGTAAGAAAGCTGATACCCTACATAAAGATAGTAAAAAGGGATAAGCTTGAGGCACGTCTTGAGAGTAAAGAAGAATACGCCGGATACTACACCAGTGGCGAGATAGATCAAATGTTTAGCGAGGTGGTTTCGTACTACATTGATCCTGAAAAGTGCAAGGCCTGTATGATTTGCCTCAGGAAATGTCCAGTAGAGGCAATTGAAGGTGGCAAGGGTTTGATTCACGTAATAGATCAGGATAAATGCATTAAATGCAATACTTGCTTTGAGGTTTGTCCGGAGAAATTTAGCGCGGTGACCAAGATTGTTTCTGCGCCAGTTCCTCCACCTGTTCCCGAGGAGGCCAGAATGATAGTCAGAGAAAAGTGACCAAAGGTGAGGTCCTCTTGTCAAATAACTCGAAACGAACTCACGATTGGTAGGAAAGACCACGCCGACATCCGCCTGAGAGCAGGCAACCACCGAGCAAAGAAACGGCCTAGCTTCAACCCTATTCGAGGTAATCTGGATCAAGGACAGAAAAGTGAAAGCAGTTACACCCCGCCCCGAGTTCAAACCATTCTTTGACCTGCGATATGAGTGGACGGCACATGGCGTGTTGCAGATGTGAGCCGGGAGGGATTCGGGGTCTCACGTGCAAACCGCTACTTATGAATTGGAGATATTGTGTCCGCACATTCATCATATCAGTTCTTCACGGGCAAAATTGTCTCATCAGGCTCAACGGTAGATCAGGGCAGAACACGGAAACAGAAGTCTCCGGGAGCTTGCCAGAGAGTACGGTGTTTCGTATGAAACGGTGCGACGTATATTGAATCACACTGGGACTACGATTTAGATACGCTGGGATAGGAGTATGGTTGATACTCGAACCTGACTTCGAGTATCAACCGTGGGCACTCCGCAATTGCTCAGGTTTAGCTATGTGACCCTTCTATTTTTCAGTAGAATTAAGCGAGGTTTTCCCTGCCTTCATTATCCGCCCTAGTGTGAGCGCCCTTTTCACCACCATCCGGGTAGTGTTCAATCCCCATTCATCTTTTAGAACTTGCAGTTTATCTTGGGAATCGAATTCTCCGGTGCCGTGGATGCTGGAAACGGTGGCAGCACCGAATGGGGACATATGCGCTCCGCACGGTACGATGTCCAGCATCAGAAACGCCTCGGTAATGCTCATCAACGCTGTTTCGACCCCGGCGTTTCGACCCCAAGTCACGGCAAAGGAAGCCCCAATCTTGTCGGCAAGGCAATTTGTATAGACATTGCCGAATTCGATACAGCGAATCCGATCTAAAAAGTTCGCCAGCGGCCCCGTTAATCGACCTAGGTAAACCGGACTCGCTAGAAACAAAATATCCGCTTCCATTACCGGCTGATACAGCGATACCATGTCATCCTTGATGGTGCAATATTGCCCTTTTTTCTGCCGGGTCAAACACCAGTTGCAGTGAATACAGTCTCCAATCGATTTATCAGCCAACGTTACCAGTTGTGTTTCTACCCCTTCTTTTTGCGCCAATTGTAGCGCATACTTGAGCAATTCTTCCGTATTCCCGCCTTTGACCAAGCTTCCGCATACGCCGAGTACTTTCATTTGAAATCGTTCCATTTTCCTTTATGACTATGATGACCTTGCAACAAACAACAAGTAACCTACTCTAATGCACCTGAGAGTATCATGTCAATATTTGGTACAGGATATTATCGGTATGATTTACGGAAATCGGAGGCCCAACTGTCACATGGGTCATAGTCAGGTCAGAAGGGCTTGAACCCTCGATACCAGGATTAAAAGATCCAAGCCTCCCAGACCATCCAGTGATCCCTAATAACACTGAGTACCGTCCTGTTCATGGGTAACATCTGTGTAAGGACCTTGGCATGGATGTCATTTACATCCCGGCCTACCCGGAGATGGGTTTCTGCCATGATGAGGCTCCGAAGGCCAAACGTGTGGACTGGGATTACTTCATGTCGGATGATTTTGATCCTCTGGTAATGCGCCTCAAGGATGGCGAGCCCAGGGATTTCCACAAGTTCTATCTGCCTATGCTGATAAACAAGCTGGGCCTGCAGAACAAGGACATGGTTTACATGTACAATGACTTCAGCCCTTACGCCGGTCAGATCGAGCCTTAGAACATCGCTTACGTGAATACCTCGACTCACCTGCGCCGCCGACCCGGTTATCCCAGCCGCGCAGTGGGATATCAGGGAACTGAAGGTTTCTGCCTCGACATCATGGATGCGGTCAAGGCAGCCAGCCGGAAGACATTCCCGACCCTTTATACTCGGATTTACAGCAGATAAATGATAGAATAGATTGCGTTACGAAGAAAACCACAGAGGAGTATCGCCTGTGGTTTTCTTTTACTTGTGATAAGTGAGCCATGCGTTGCGTTGTTGTCTTTCAAGCCCGCTTATGATAAACTAGCAAAGGCAAATCGCCATCGAGTAGAAAAAGTATGATCGAAACTGAAATTAATGGAACCGAACAACCAAAACCCCGCAGGAATGACCCGGTATCGATAAAGCTGTTACTGGAGGCCGGTGTTCACTTTGGCCACCAGAAAAGACGCTGGAATCCCCGGATGAAGCAATATGTGTTTACCCAACGCAATGGTATTCACATAATAGACTTGCAGCAAAGTGTGGGGAAAATACAAGAGGCTCGCAACTTCGTGAGAGACTTGATAGCCAATGGTGGCGATATCGTCTTCGTTGGAACCAAGAAGCAAGCTCAAGAGGCAGTCCAAGAAGAAGCGACGCGTTGCGGGGCATACTATGTTGTCAGGCGTTGGCTGGGAGGAATGCTAACCAACTTCACAACCATTCAAGCGCGTATTGACTATCTCGTTCGCCTGGAAGACCGCAAAGCTCGGGGAGAGTTTGAGCTTCTGCCAAAGAAAGAGGCATTAAAGCTCGATAAGGAAATGGCTCGCCTCAACGGGCTATTCTCCGGGGTCAAGGAAATGACCAATATCCCAAGCGCTCTATTTGTGGTGGATTTGATGAAAGAAAAGATAGCTATCGCTGAAGCCCGCCAGCTTGGAATTCCCATTGTGGCTATGGTGGATACAGATTGTGATCCTCGAAATATCAATTATCCCATTCCGTCAAATGACGATGCCATAAAAGCGATCAGACTCATTTCCAGTATAATGGCTGATGCAGTCCTTGAAGGCAAAGCAGGAATTGAGCCGTTCGAAGAAGAAATGGCCGCTGAAGAGGAACTTACAGTTGAAAATGTTGAGGATGTTGAGGAAGAAGCTGATGTTGAGGAAGAAGTGCTTGCACCCTTGAAGGGCGAAGAATTGATTGAAGAGTAAGGAAGGGGTGATATGGAAGTCACCGTAGACAAGATTAAAGAACTCAGAGAGAAAACTGGCGTTGGGATAATGGACTGCAAGAGAGCCCTGACAGACAGCAACGGGGATCTCAATGCAGCTGTGAAAGCCCTCAAAGAAAGAGGATTTGAAATCGCTCAAAAGAAAAGCGGACGAGCCCTTGGGAGCGGTTTGGTCGAGGCTTACATGCACGCCGGTGGGCGTATCGGGGCAATGATTGAGATAAACTGTGAAACCGATTTCGTAGCCCGAACCGATGATTTTAAAACAATGGCTCATGACATAGCCATGCAAGTAGCAGCCAATAACCCCCAATATCTTTCGGCAGAGGAAGCTCCCGAAGGTGAAGACCCCGAGGACACCTGTCTGCTGAGCCAACCCTTCATCAAAGATCCCCAAAAAACCATCCAAGAAATAATTGTAGAAACCGTATCCAAAGTAGGCGAGAACATCAGGATCAGCAAGTTTTGCCGATTTGAAATAGGTGCATAGGGATGGACGAACCCAAATACAAGCGTGTTCTGCTTAAAATTAGCGGAGAGGCTTTGATGGGCGATGGGGAATTTGGCATTGACCCTTATGTCCTCAAAGGCATTTCCCACCAGATAAATCGTGTTGTAAGTATGGGTGTGCAAGTTGCCATTGTTGTTGGCGGTGGCAATATCTGGAGGGGAAGTACCGCAGAAGCACAGGGAATGGATCGTTCCACAGCCGACTACGCCGGTATGCTGGCCACTGTCATCAACGCTCTGGCTCTCCAAGATGCCCTGGAAAAACAGGGTCTCACCATTAGAACACAAACCGCTATTCCCATGCAGTCCCTGGCTGAACATTACATTAGAAGAAGAGCTATCCGACACCTGGAAAAGGGAAGGGTAGTGATTTTTGCCGCTGGAACCGGGAATCCGTATATGACCACTGATACTGCGGCAGCCCTCAGAGCTGTGGATATCGATGCCGAAATACTGCTGATGGCCAAAAACAATGTTGACGGTGTCTACGATTCTGATCCAAATACGAACAAAGATGCCAAAAGATATGAACGCCTTGGCTATATTGAAGCTCTGAACAAACGATTACAAGTAATGGACTCTACTGCTTTGACCCTTTGTATGGATAACCAACTTCCGGTTCTCGTTTTCAATCTTCAAGCACCTCAAAGCATTGAAAAAGTGGTAACGGGAGAGGACGTTGGAACGTTAGTATCAAACTAGGGAGGGATAAATGATAGATGACGTCCTTAGTGCTACTGAGACCAAAATGACCAAGGCGATCGACGCGTTGGAAAGAGATCTGGCCGGCATACGTACAGGTCGAGCCAGTGCCAGATTGGTAGATAACATTCGAGTTGACTACTACGGCACTCCTACTCCATTGAACCAGGTCGCCAGCATTTCCGTCCCGGAGGCACGAATTCTCGTTATTCAACCATGGGATAAATCAGTGGTCCCCATAATTGAAAAGGCAATTTTAAAATCAGACCTTGGACTTAATCCTTCGACTCAAGGTAACACAATCCGGCTACAGATACCGGAACTCACCGAGGAGCGCAGAAAAGAGCTGGTAAAAGTGGTTCGAAAAAAAGTCGAAGACGGCCGAATTTCTGTTCGAAATATCAGGCGGAGTGGCCTTGAAAAATTGCGCGAGATGCAGAAAAACAAAGAGATATCGGAAGACGAAGAAAAGCGCGCCGAAAAACAGCTTCAGGAGATTACTGATAAGCACATCGGAAGTGTCGATGAGGTTGGTAAGAATAAAGAAATAGAAGTCATGGAAGAGTGACGAAACTGGGAGTAACCAAATGGATTTTGCTTTTGATGAAGTGCAGACTTTGTTCCAGAACGCGGCCCGAGATTTCGCAACAAGAGAAGTTGCGCCTATTGTTGAGGAAGCAGAGAAAAAAGATGATGTCCCAATGGAGCTGTTTACTAAACTGGGAGAACTTGGATATCTCTGCCCGGGATATCCAGAAGAGTACGGTGGCGGAGATCTGGGGAAAATCGGTGAGTGTATTCTCTATGAAGAACTGGGAAAGATCAGTTCCGGAATCTGTTCCGGGATTATGGTAAACGGCGGACTCGCCACTAAAATGGTTGCAGACCACGGCACCGAAGAACAGAAACAGAAATACCTTGCTGCGGCATGCCGAGGAGAGAAAATCGCTGCTTTTGGACTTACGGAGGCCAATGCAGGTTCAGACGCAGCTGCTATTGAAACCAAGGCGGTAAAAGATGGGGATAGCTATGTTATCAATGGTAGCAAATTCTTTATCACCAATGGGCAAATCTGTAGTTTCGTCACTATCGCGGCAGTTACCGATAAAAGTAAAGGTTCTAAAGGAATCAGTACCATTGTTGTAGATGCGGATACACCAGGATTCACGCGAACCAAAATGGAAAAACTGGGAAACCACGCTTCGGCCACCAGTGAAATGTACTTCGACGATTGCCGGGTTCCTGTAGAGAATCTGGTAGGTGAGGAAGGCCAGGGATTCAAGTACATGCTACAATCTTTGACCGGCGCAAGGATTTCTCACTCCGCTCGCAGCATCGGGCTAGCCCAAGTTGCTCTGCAAGCCACCATTGACTATGCCAACGAGAGGGTGCAATTCGGTAAACCCATCGGAAAAAACCAGGATATTGCCTTCAGACTGGCTCGAATATCCACAGAGATAGAAGCTGCCCGATGGTTATTGTATCGGGTGGCCTGGCTCTATGACCAGGGTGAGGATTGTCGCAAAGAAGCGGCCATGACTAAATTAAAATCCTCCGAGGTGGCCGTCAGGATGGCTGAAGAAGCTATGAGGATTCACGCCGGAGCTGGCTACCTGGCAGAATCAGTAATACAGCGTTATTATCGGGATGCAATACTCTATCCCATTACAGAAGGCACTTCGGAAATACAGCAACTTATCATCTCGAGGGAACTCGGACTGTAAATCCCTTAAAAGATATGGACCAGATTGAGACTGAAAAGACTGCTGTCGAACAGATCGCCCCTGTTCCCACACACGTTGCCGTCATCATGGATGGCAATGGAAGATGGGCTCAAAGCAGGGGTTTACCTCGACTCGCGGGCCATCGTGCCGGCACCGAGAACATTCGTCGTATTATCCGGACCTTCGGCAACTATGGGGTGAAATACCTGACCCTCTACGCCTTCTCCACTGAAAACTGGAATCGACCCGAGGAGGAAGTCCAGGGGCTCTTCCAAATACTGGGCGACGTAATCGACCGTGAAACTGAAAACCTCCACAAAGAAGGAATCAGACTGCGACACCTCGGTGATCTTAATGGACTCTCGGAGCAACTACAGAGGAAGGTCAAAGAGGCCATTGAACGAACCAAAAACAATACCCAGATGACTCTCAATATAGCCTTCAACTACGGCGGACGTGCCGACATTCTGCATGCCGTTCAGCAGATCATACAGGAAGGTATCGATCCGAAAGACATCGATGAGGCCACGTTTACGCGGTATCTCTATACGAACGGAACCCCCGATCCTGACCTCGTTATTCGCACAGCCGATGAGATGCGCCTCTCTAATTTCCTCATCTGGCAATCTGCCTACAGCGAATACTATGCCACACCCACCTTCTGGCCGGACTTCGATGAAGAAGACGTGATTAAGGCCCTTAAAACCTATAGCCAACGAGAAAGACGATTCGGAGGACTAGGGTCAAATGGGAGAAGGAGAGGAGACGAATGAGGCCCAGCCTCAAGATCTCCTGACCTGCGTATGCTTCGGCAAAGGGTCATCAGTGCAGTTGTAGCCATCCCTATTATCCTGGCCGCTATCTGGTTCGGTGACCCGTGGCTTTCTATCGTAGTCGCCCTTTTTGTCCTGCTCGGAGCTTTCGAGTTCTATCGACTCGGGAATTCAGCCGGTTGGCAACCTTTCACCATCATCGGCATTGTCCTGGCTCTTCTCTTTATCCTCAATACTCACTCTGATGATGAAAAAACAACACCACTTCTTATCACCGGAGCAGTGCTAATCCCCCTCGCCAGAATTATCTGGCAATACGATGGACAAAAGGCTTTTGTCAACTGGACATGGACAGTCGCTGGTATTTTCTATGTGGGATGGATGATGAGCCACATCGTTCAATTACGGGATATGGACGATGGCCGTGACTGGGTAATCATCGCCATTTTCGCGACTTTCGCCTCAGATACATCGGCCTATTTTACCGGACGGGCTTTAGGCAAGCACAAGATGGCTCCGGCCATCAGTCCGGGCAAAACGTGGGAAGGGGCCATCGGAGGTCTTCTGGGTGCAGCAATAGCAACCGTGGTATTGGCTATCATTACCGGTATTGACGAAATCGGTTATTTGAAGATAATTCCTTTGGGTTTCCTCATCAGTATTTTTGCTCAAGCGGGCGATCTCACCGAATCGGCTCTTAAACGAAATGCCAGCGCCAAAGATGCAGGATCGCTGATTCCCGGGCACGGCGGCGTCCTCGACCGACTCGATAGCCTCATTTTCACTGTAGTTCTGGTATACTATTACGTAATATGGATCGTGTACTGAAGAAGCGCATCGCAGTTTTGGGTTCGACCGGCTCGATCGGCCAACAGACATTGGAAGTTGCCAGAGCCTTTCCAGATAAGTTGGAAGTCATCGCCCTGGCAGCAGGAAGTAACTCCACCCTATTAGACCAGCAAGTCCAAGAATTTCAACCAAAGCTCGTTTCGCTTGGATCGCAAGGTCCCTCACTGGAGGAAATCTCCACACATCCTGATATCGACCTCGTAGTAGTGGCCACATCCGGAAAAGCAGGACTTCTGCCCACACTGGAAGCGATTCGCTCGAAGAAGATAGTTGCTCTTGCCAACAAAGAAGTACTGGTTATGGCCGGGGAAATTGTAATGGCGGAGGCTCGAAAATACGGAATGGAGATCAAGCCAGTCGATAGTGAACACAGTGCCATCTGGCAATGCCTTCAGGGCGAAGAATCGAACGAAATTGCCCAAATCCTTCTCACCGCTTCAGGGGGAGCTTTTAGGGATCGACCGTATAAAGAACTGGCCCATGTTACTGCCGAGGAAGCTTTGCGACACCCCACATGGAATATGGGACCCAAAGTAACTATCGATTCTGCTAATTTAATGAACAAAGGAATGGAAGTCATCGAAGCGCACTGGCTTTTCGGTGTTCAATATGACAAAATCAAAGTGATGATTCATCATGGGAGTATCATTCACTCGATGGTGGAATTCGCTGACGGTTCAATCAAAGCTCAACTCGGCGTTCCCGATATGCGCATTCCTATTCAATACGCACTTTCGCATCCAGAACGCTGGGATAATTCAAGTATGCCAAAGCTCGATTTTGATCAGATCGATTCCCTGAAGTTCGCGCCGGTTGATTTCGATCGGTATCCCTGCCTCAAACTTGCGTTCGAGGCGGGTGCTAAAGGTGATACGTATCCCGCCGTTTTGAGCGCTGCTGATGAAATTGCTATAGAGCTTTTCCTCGATGGTAAGATAGGTTTTCTCGATATTCCAAAAATACTGGAGGATGCTTTGGGACGACACACCCGAATTCCAAATCCCTCACTTGATGATATCCTCACCGCAGACGCCTGGGCACGAGAGATCGCGAAAGGAAGGTACGCAGCGTGAGCGCACCTCTGGCTATTGTATGGTTCGTAGCAGTATTGATGTTTTTGGTGTTCATCCATGAGTTGGGACATTTCGTCACCGCTAAATGGCGTGGGGTAAAGGTTCTTGAGTTTGGCATCGGTATGCCACCTCGCATCTGGGGCAAACAATACGGTGAGACGCTGTACTCCCTCAATTGGATACCAATCGGTGGCTTCTGTAAGATGCTTGGTGAAGAGGACCCCTCTGAAACCAGAAGCCTGGCCAGCAAGAGCGCAGGCAGCAGATTGCTGGTATTGAGCGCCGGGTCATTGGTAATGCTGATCTTCCCTCTGATCATATTCCCTACTATCTACATGGTGCCACGCGATGTAATCGTTGATCATGGTGAACCCGTGAAGATAAGTGTCGTGAGTGAAAACTCACCTGCATACTTTGCCGATTTACAGATAGGTGATCAATTCGTCACGATCGATGAGACGGATGTGACCACTTTTGGAGAATTACAACGAATAACAAATGAGAAAGCCGGGACCGAAGTGACTGTGGTAGTTCTCCGTGACTCCGAAGAGCATGAATTTAACATGGTACCACGGCCCAGAGAAGAATGGCCAGCGGGCGAGGGGGCACTAGGGGTTACACTAGATTTAGATGCTGCAACCCCCATCACAGAAAGGGAATCCAATTCGCCCTGGACATCCTTCCGCCTGGGTGCTGAGTTGACCTGGGATACGGTAGTGACTATGAAAGATGGGCTTGTCGCAGCATACCGACACGAGATACCCCTGGAGCTTGGCGGAGTCGTCGCTGCAGGAGATGTGACTACTGAGATAGCTGAGACAGGGGAATGGCGCGATCTGGTGTTTTGGGCTGGTTTACTTAGCTTCAACCTAGGCTTAGTCAACCTATTACCAATTCCCGCCTTGGATGGGGGCAGAATTGTATTTGTTTTGATAGAGATAGCTCGGCGGGGCAAACGAGTCTCACCGGTAACAGAAGGGAAGATTCATCTCGTCGGTTTTGCTCTACTCATTGCACTTATAATCTTCGTCACCTATCAGGACATCGCACGCATCGTCAGGGGAGAAAGCCTTCTATCCTGAACTCCGTAAATCCGCAGTAAGATGATCAAACGCCGATCCTCCCGACTTATCCAGGTTGGCAACGTCTCCATCGGTGGCGCTGGTAATGTCATCGTTCAATCGATGACCAAAACGGATACCCGCGATATAAAAGCCACGCTCTATCAAATCGCTCAATTGGCTGACTCCGGATGCGAGACCGTCCGAATCGCAGTTCCTGATATGGAAGCTTCCCAAGCACTCGCAAATATCAAAAAAAAAGCTCCCATCCCCATTATTGCCGATATCCATTTCGATCACCGACTGGCAATTGCATCGCTTGAAAATGGTGTTGATCAAGTTCGATTCAACCCCGGGAACATCCAGAATCCCGAACATGTCACAGCGATTGTACAAACCGCTAAAGAAAGATCGATACCACTTCGCATCGGGGTGAACGCCGGCAGTCTGGCACACGATCGCAACGAGACCAATCTCGCTTCTAAAATGTCCGAAGCTGCATTGGAACAGATTCGATTACTCGAAAGCATGGATTTCGATCTCATCGAAGTCTCGCTTAAGGCATCCGATGTCATCACCACCATTGAAGCCAACAAAGCAATCGCCGAGAAAATGCCCTACCCGCTTCACATAGGAGTAACCGAAGCCGGTCTTCCTAAAGCAGGCAGTATTCGGAGCGCAGTAGGATTGGGTACGCTTCTCTATCTCGGAATCGGTGATACGATTCGGGTTTCACTCACAACCGCCGATCCCTGTGAAGAGATTTTGGCAGGGTACGAGATTTTAAAATCGTTGGAACTCAGGGAACGCGGTCCGCGGCTGATTAGCTGCCCAACGTGCGGTCGGTGTGAAGCTCATGGATTCTATGATCTTGCTAACACTGTGGAGGCTCAACTTCAAAAAATGGAGTCGCCCATCACTGTGGCAGTGATGGGATGTGTCGTGAACGGACCCGGTGAAGCCAGAGATGCCGATGTGGGCCTGGCTTGCGGCAAGGGTAAAGGTGTGATTTTCAAAAAGGGTGAAAAAGTCCGGACCGTTGAGGAACCGGAATTTCTTAATGCACTGATGGCTGAGGTAAATGCCATTTCGTAGCGCGACCCTTTAGGGTCGCTTATTGAGGCGAGGCTAAAGCCTCGCGCTACAGAGGCAGAATATTGACTGATATATCGCTATCCACCATGTGGAGCCAAAAGTATACGGATATGAACGAGTTCGTTCGTGATGTTTTCGATTACGGTTTCACGCATGTTGAACTAAATGCCAGCCTGACAGCCAAAACATTGAAGGCGCTGCTGACTATCGAAGCCTTGAAAATATCCAGCATTCATTCCCCGTGTCCCAATGGCCCAAGCAGCGAGGGAACCAAAGCCTCGTCACTTTCGCTAAGCTCTCTTAACGAGGATGAAAGGAAAGAAGCAGTAGCGTTCACTAAAAACACCATCGAGCTTGCTTCGGAATTAGCTGTTAGGGTGGTGGTTCTGCATTCCGGCTGGGCCGAGTTGAATCCCGACCTCGAAATGAACTTGCGGAACATGTATGAACAAGGTATCCAGAATAGCAGTGATTTCGAAAACGCCAAATGCACATTGGTCAACGCTCGTGGCTTCATGGTTTGCCCTCATATAGACGCTGCCAAAGAAAGCTTACTGGAACTCGCCGGCCATGCTCGTTCCAATGGGGTACAACTGGCGCTGGAGAATCGGGTGCACTATTACGAGATTCCCAATATCGATGAAATGCTTGATATCTTGAGCGAATTCCAGCCAGAAGTCGTTGGTTATTGGCACGATGTGGGTCACGCAGAGATTCAAGCCCGGACCGGTTTCACGCCGCATGATGAATGGCTCATGGCTCTGAAAGATCGAATGATCGGGGTTCACCTGCATGACGTACAGGGAATTCGAGATCATCAGGCACCGGGACTTGGAGATCTGGATTGGAACCTCATCGCAGAAAACCTGCCCAAAGGTGTCATAAAAGTCTGCGAGATCGGTGAATGGAACGACCCTAAAGATACTCGCCAAGTGGTATCATTCTTGCAGAGCAAAGGCATTCTCTGAGACTGTACAAATGAAAATTATCAGCCTAAGGAGGTTCTCTTCAAATGGAACAGAAACTTCGGCAAATGATTGAGCAAGTTCACAACGAAATCAAACAAATCCAGGATGTCGATGACAAAGCGCTAGAGCTTCTCAAAGGACTACGCGATGATATCGAAGGAATCCTGGAACCCGCAACCGAGGAAATAACTGATCGTTATGAATCGGTTACCGAGCACCTCGAAGATGCCGTTGAGCACTTCGAAATCTCGCATCCTACACTTTCTACAGTCATGTCACGGTTGGTAGATGCGTTAAATGCCGCTCAGCTATGACCAGACCGCAAGGAAATTCGTTAAGCATGCATAAACCTCAATCTAAAATGCAGGGCGTTGTTTTTGATGGTAAATTGCGATTCGTAACGGATTATCCTGTACCAGAGATTTCTCCGGGTTGGGCTCTGGTTCGCGTGCATATTACTGGTATCTGCCAAACCGATCTGGAAATCACAAAAGGATACATGGGATTCAGCGGAATATTAGGACACGAATTCGTTGGAACGGTAGAGCAGTGTGCTGATTCATGGTGGATTGGGAAACGGGTAGTGGGAGAAATCAACGCGGCCTGTGGCCAATGCGAGATGTGTGATATTGGCATGGGAAGGCACTGCCCTTATCGAAGTACTCTTGGCATCTTGACTCTGAATGGTTGCATGGCCGACTACTGTATTTTGCCTATCGCCAATCTGCGAGAGGTTCCCTCTGAGATTTCAAATGAACGTGCAGTATTCGTTGAACCACTCTCGGCAGCATGTGAGATACTTGAGCAGTTGAAACCTGAGAGCTGGGAACGAGCTATTGTTCTTGGTGATGGTCGACTTGGAATATTATGTTCATGGGTTCTCTCGACAGCCCTTTCAGATGTGACACTAATAGGCCATCACCCGGAGAAGCTCAAGCTGGCCAAATGGCAACATCTGAAAACTACAAGCAAGATTGACAAGATCGAATCGGGGGCTGATATCGTTGTTGAGGCAACGGGCTCTCCGGACGGTATCAATCAGGCAATAGAGCTTTGTCGACCGCGTGGTACGATCATGTTGAAATCGACCGTCGCTACAAATTGCGACCTCAACCTGGCACCAATCGTCATCAATGAGCTATCTTTGGTAGGCTCCCGTTGCGGTCAGTTCAAAGATGGACTGAAAATGCTGGAAACCTACCCGGATATGCCCGTTGAACGATTGATTACAGCGAGATATCCTGTTGAGGATGCTATCACGGCCTTCGATAGAGCTACAGAATCAGACTCAATAAAAGTACTATTGGAAATGACGTAGCGCGAGGCTTCAGCCTCGCCTAACGAAGCGACCCTGAAGGGTCGCGCTACGGGACAGTATCGTCAAACTTTGTTCTGGTTCCTGAATACTGGCTACTGATAACCAAACGAGGTGATCATGAAAATTATCGAATGGCAGGGTGAAAACATCAGGATGCTGGATCAAACCTGTCTTCCACTGGAAGAAGTATACCTGGAACTTACGGATATCCCCGCACTTTGCGAAGCAATAAAAGCACTGCGAATTCGCGGGGCCCCGGCTATCGGAGTGGCAGCGGCTTACGGTTTGGCACTGGGAGCAAACGCTATCAATACCGACTCTAAAGAGGAATTTCTATCAAAACTCGATGAGGTTTCAAAGACTCTGGCAGCAACCCGCCCCACCGCTGTGAACCTTTTCTGGGCCCTCGATCGTATGAGTCGGGTGGCACAAGCAGGCTCAACTGTATCAGAGATCAAAGCCGCTTTGATGAATGAAGTAAAACTAATCGAACAGGAAACCGACGAAGCAGACCGGCGCATGGGAAAGTTCGGCGCTGACCTCATCGAAGATGGATTCACCATCCTGACTCACTGCAATGCTGGTGCACTCGCCACCGCCGGATATGGCACGGCTCTGGGAGTAATTAAAGCGGCCCACGAACAGGGCAAGAAAATCCAGGTCTTCGCTGATGAAACCCGGCCGCTACTTCAAGGCGCCCAACTCACCACCTGGGAAATGATACAAGCCGGAATACCCGTTACCCTTATCACCGACAATATGGCCGGATATTTCATGAAGGCAGGCAAGATCGATTGTGTGGTTGTGGGCTCAGATAGAATTGCTGCTAATGGGGATGTAGCCAACAAGATCGGCACCTACAGCGTTTCGGTCCTAGCGAAAGAACACTCCATTCCTTTTTACGTGGCAGCTCCCGTCAGCACGATTGACTATTCGCTGAAGTCCGGGGACGATATTCCCATTGAGGAACGAGACCCAATCGAGGTAACATGTGTACGTGATGTCCGCATTGCCCCTGAAGGCGTGAAGGTAGCTAGCCCCGCTTTCGACGTAACGCCGCATCAACACGTATCTGCTATAATTACCGAGGAAGGCATAGCCCACGATCCGTATATTGAAAGTCTCGCAAAGATGCGAAAAGGAGAAGGAAGTTGAGCAAGGAAGCAAAAATCGCCGTCATCGGTGGCACTGGTCTCTATGAAATCGAAGGCATGACCGATGTCGAAGAAGTACAGGTGAAGACCCCCTTCGGTGATCCCAGCGATCCCATCATCATCGGTACACTTCAGGATACGAACATTGCCTTTTTGCCTCGACATGGCCGGGGGCATCGAATCAGTCCCAGCGAGCTTCCTGCTCGGGCAAATATTTATGCTCTCAAATCACTTGGCGTGGAGTGGATAATTGCCATCAATTCTTGCGGCAGCTTCAAAGAAGAATTAAAACCCAGAGACCTTGTTATTCCCGATCAGGTGCTGGATCGTACCAGAAACAGGATAAGTACGTTTTTCCAGAATGGCATCGTGGCGCATCTTCCTTTCGCCGAACCATTCTGCCCGGTGCTCAGTCAAATCCTTTACAAAGCAGCTCACGAAGCTGGTGCTACGGTTCACAAAGGCAGTACGTTTGTGGCTATGGAAGGCCCCCAGTTCTCCACTAAAGCGGAGTCAAGACTTTACAAAGCATGGGGAGCGGACATCATCGGAATGACGGTTCTGCCCGAAGCTAAGCTGGCCAGAGAGGCAGAGATGTGCTATGCCACGGTAGCCTGTGTGACGGATTATGACTCATGGCATGATGCCCTCGATCCGGTTAAAATTGAAGAGATACTGGACATATTGGCTAAGAATATTGACAGGGCCAAACATATTATCAAGATAGCTGCCGGACATATCCCGAAGGACCGGTACTGTGAATGCGTCAACGCTCTGGCCACAGCCATCGTAACCGCACCGGAACTAATTCCAGAGCAAACGAAAAAAGACCTTGATCTACTCATTGGTAAATATATCAAATAAGCAGGACTGACTTGGATAAGAAAGCATTCAAGCCCAAAGGACTTGCCACTGCTATCGGGAGCATGCCGCAGACTGATCCTGTGGACGCATGTTCGGCTGTGCTGACACACCTTCCCGCAATTCCGGCATGGCCACAGCTACCACACCGTTCATTTCTGGAGAACATGTATGTCCAGTACAGCGAACGTTTTCCTTCAGTAGTGATCGAACACGAAAACGAACGTATCTACGTTGATCGATCGGCTGACCTCACCGGACAATTAGAGAAACTGTATGAAGCCTATCTCACCAACAATCTGGACGAATATGCTATAAGCCCGGAATACGCGACTGGTTTACATCAGTTTCTATCACAGAAGATGGAGTCAGCAATCGCTGTTAAAGGACAAGTGACAGGCCCTATCAGTTTCGGTCTAACGGTTACAGATCAAGACCGTCGTCCCACTCTTTATGATGACACTCTCGCTGATGCCATAGCCAAACACCTCCGCCTTAAAGCGGCCTGGATGGAAAGAGAACTTTTAAAGCTATGCCCCAATACCATCATCTTTGTTGATGAACCATATCTGGCATCACTGGGTTCGGCTTTCGTAGCTCTCTCCAATGACACGGTTATTAGTCTGACTAATGAAGTCCTGGGGGGACTGAGTGGACTAACTGGAATTCACTGTTGTGGCAATACTGACTGGTCTGTTCTAATGGCCTCGGATATCGATATCCTTAATTTCGATGCTTTCAACTTCGGTGAATCGCTGGCTCTCTATCCCGATGATTTGCGCACATTTCTCAACCGTGGCGGTATTATCGCCTGGGGAATCGTGTCCAATATCGAAGAGAAAATGACTCAGGAAACACCTGAAAAAACGGTGAGCCGTTTGGATGATCTCTTTAAACAGCTTTCAAGTAAAGGTATCCCTCATGACCTGTTACTGGAACAATGCCTGATAACTCCCTCGTGCAGTCTGGCTTCGATGTCTCCGGAGGCATCCAATCGAGCGATGAAATTAACAACAGACGCCTCCAACCAATTCAGGCATCAATATGGTCTGGAAGGCAATTGAAATGAATTTGGAAATTCTCGGAATTGGTTCCGCGCTAGTCGATATTACCATTCAAGTTGATGATTCATTTCTGGAATCGGAAGACTTACCAAAAGGCGGGATGACTCTCGTCGATGCCCAGCGATCAAAGGAACTATTGGATAAGCTATCGCTAGAGCCAAGGGAATTCTCTCCCGGCGGAGCAACCGCTAACGTAATGGCATCATTCGCCCATTGCGGGGGCAAAGCTGGATTCATTGGAAAGATCGGCGCAGATGAAATGGGAGAGTATTTCACCAAAGAAACCGAAAAAGCAGGAGTCACCTTTCTCAAGCTCGTTTCACAGGAAACGCCAACAGGAACCGGCTTAACGCTCGTGACACCCGATGGCCAACGTACTTTTGCCACACATCTCGGAGCATCTGTGGAATTGAGCCCCGCTGAATTGCCGGCCGATTTCATCAACCATGCACCGGTTGTTCATGTTGAAGCCTATCTGATCTTCAATCGAGATTTGATTGACCACATTCTGGATACAGCGAAAGCAAATGGTCAGAAAGTATCCATGGATCTCTCTTCATTCGGCGTTGTTCAGGAGAATCTGGAATATTTAAAAAAGATTGCCGATAGTCACTTGGACATCATTTTCGCCAACGAAGACGAATGCCTGGCGTTCACTGGTTTGTCACCGAGAGAATCTTTAGACATCATTGCCGAGGTTTGTGATATCGCCATAGTTAAAGAAGGTGGAGCCGGATCACACATTGCAAGAGGCGACGAGAAGATATCTCTGGCTGCAAATGAAGTATGCGTAATGGATACCAATGGAGCAGGGGATGCGTATGCAGGAGGGGTTTTGTACGGTCTGTGCAGAGGATTGCACATTGAATCATGTGGACACATCGGAACGCACGCCGGAGGCCTGGCAGTCAGTCAAAGAGGAGCTCGTCTGACTAACGAGAATGCCCGAATTCTTTGTGATTTTGCCTCGAAAACATGCCAGTATTAGTTATTTCCTCGTGAGTAGTATTCAATAAATTAGCAATCCACTACACCCAGGACTATCGGCACCACGGAGGATGAAAACCGACTATCTTAAGGAAGGACACACCCCTGATCCCCCTCTCGAGAGGGGATGGGAGGACTGATAGCTGACAGCTGACTACTGATAGCTGTTTTTTTAAAAAATGAAGATAGACCTGCACATCCACACCAAGACCGGCTCCGATGGTAATCTGTCCGTAGAGGACGTCTTCAAAGAGGCAAAATATCGAGGTATCGATCTTATGTCAATAACCGACCACGACTCGATAGACTGTCAGAAAACCGCAATTTCACTTGCGAAAGAACGCGGTATTTCGTACATCGTTGGCGTCGAACTGAATGTTACATTCGAACGTCCGAATAGCAAGCCGATCTCACTCGATTTTCTAGGGTACCAATTTGATCCCAACAATCAGGAGCTGAGAAGCAAAATCGAGATGATACGAGAACACAGAGAGAACCGGGCGCGCCAGATTCTTCAGAACCTGAATATCGAGTTCGAAAAAGAAAACATCGAGCCTTTTACTGAGGACGATCTGCAGAGTATACAGGCAAACGTGGATGGAGCCTTCGGTCGACCGCACATTGCGAATTACTTGATCGAAAAAGGTATCGTGAAGGATAAGCAGGAAGCCTTCGATAAATACCTGGTAAAGTGCGATGTTCCCAAGTATCCGCTTCCACTTTCCGAAGCCTCTGCGCTAATTAGAAACGCCGGAGGTATAATTATATTCGCTCACCCCAACGATCCCAATGGCACATCTTTAAACAAGATCACTCAAGACCTTGATGAACAGGTTAAAATAATCGAAGATTACATACTTGATCATATTGATGGCATCGAGTGCTGGCATTCACGGCACAATGCACAAACTACAAACCATTACCTGGAATTCGCCACGAAACACGAGCTAATTGTAACCGGAGGCAGTGACTGTCACCAGAAGCCAATCGTAATGGGGACAGTACCAATACCGGACCATATCGCTAACTCGTTTCGCAACTAGAGAGCTATGAAACTAAGATTGAGCCGTAGGCCCGATAAAGTCCCAACCCAGTACCCGGATTCCCCAATCAAAGTGACCAGGCTTACAAATAAGATGGAGATTCTGGTCCATCTTGAGTCCAGGCGCTATTATGCTGTAACTGCATTGGCCCATCTTGAGCAGGGGTTCCCGGTAACCTGCAGGTGGCTGGTTGCTTCAGACCGTGATCGATCTGCTCTGTGTTTAATTGCAAAAGGTATATATCCCAACTACATTTTCACCACCGGCGACACATCACTCGTCGATCAGATTCTCGAATCAACTCATTTGCCCGGAAGAACTTTTATAACCTGTCAACCTGAACATCTGCGCATAATCGAAAATCACTATGAACTCGAGTGGCATTTGCCCGCGAAACGAATGGTAGTATCCAGGGATAGCTTTGTGCCCACAAAACAACAAGCAACTCGATTGAAGGCGGCCCAAGTGAACGAGCTTAACCGACTATACGATTTGGAGCATAGTGGCAATTTTACAGCTGCACAAATCAGACGAGGAACATTCTATGGCATGTGGAGCGACGGACAACTTGTAGCCATTGCCGGAACACATCTTATCGCTCCTGAATTCGGTATTGCTTATGTCGGAAATGTCCTTACGCACCCGGCATATCGAAATCAAGGGATGGCTACAATCTGTGCCAGTTCTGTGACCGCCGAACTTCTGGAGAGCTGCAGCGACGTAGTGCTAAATGTGGAATCTCATAACCTGCCGGCAGTGCGTGCCTATGCCAGCCTGGGATACGTCGACGACTGTCAAGTTGTCGAGGCTGCGGGGCATCGAAAAAGTTTTGTTGGTGTTATAATAAACAGCGTGTGTAAAAAGCTTGGATTGATCCCAACATACAAGGAAAGGATGGAACCCGATGGATGATTATAAAGTAAAAGACATCTCCCTGGCAGAATGGGGACGTAAGGAAATCGAGATTGCACAATATGAGATGCCCGGCCTCATGGCTATTCGGGAGAAATACGGGAAAGAAAAACCCCTTGCTGGGGCTCGTGTATCGGGTTCATTGCACATGACAATCCAGACAGCTGTGCTCATCGAAACACTGCAAGAGCTTGGCGCAGAAGTTCGCTGGGCATCATGTAACATTTTTTCAACTCAGGACCACGCTGCCGCAGCTATTGCAAAAGCTGGCACTCCTGTGTTTGCATGGAAAGGTGAAACTCTCGCCGAATATTGGGATCTATGTTATCAAGCCCTCATATTCTCAGGTGGCAAAGGCCCAAACCTCATTGTCGATGATGGTGGGGACGCCACATTAATGATGCATATTGGATACAGGGCAGAAGATGACCCATCGATTCTCGATAAGGAAGCGGATTCAGAAGATGAAAAAGAACTTTACCTCTCTCTGAAAAGGATACTCGCTGAAAACAAAGGTATCTTTCACGAATGGGTGAAGGAATGGAAGGGTGTCTCAGAAGAAACCACAACTGGGGTGCACCGTCTCTATCAAATGATGGACCGCAAAGAACTGCTGGCCCCGGCTTTCAACGTAAACGATTCGGTTACCAAGTCGAAATTTGATAATCTTTATGGTTGCCGTGAATCCCTTGCCGATGGCATCAAACGCGCCACCGATGTCATGGTGGCAGGCAAGAATGTGGTGATTTGCGGATATGGCGATGTGGGCAAGGGTTGCGCTCAATCTATGAGGGGATTTGGCGCACGCGTGCTGATCACTGAAATTGATCCCATCTGTGCCCTCCAGGCACTTATGGAAGGATATGAAGTCACGACGCTTGAAGATGCGCTTCCCGAAGGGAATATCTATGTCACTTCCACCGGTAATCTGGATGTGATTACTGCCGAGCACATGTCGAAAATGAATAACCAGTCGATCGTGTGCAACATCGGCCATTTCGACAGTGAGATTCAGGTGGCGAAATTGAACGCTTGGCCTGGTATCAAGAAAGAAGAGATCAAGCCGCAGGTTGACCGCTACACCTTCGAAGACGGCAAGCAGATATTCATACTGGCGGAAGGTCGGCTGGTGAACCTGGGCTGTGCTACCGGGCATCCTTCATTTGTGATGTCCTGTTCCTTCTCCAATCAGACTCTGGCCCAGCTTGACCTCTGGAAGAATACCCATGAAATCGGCGTATACGTTCTTCCCAAGGATCTGGATGAAGAAGTAGCCCGGCTTCATGTTGAAGCCCTTGGTGGCAAGCTAACCCCGATGACGAAGGCTCAGGCTGACTATATAGGATACCCGGTTGAGGGACCTTACAAATCAGAGCACTATAGATATTAAGGCCGAGCTGTCATTCTGAGGAAGTTAAACGATCGAAGAATCTCACAAACCAACGAGGAGATTCTTCACTGCGTTCAGAATGACATGATCATGAAAAACGAGGCGCAAAATTGAAACTTACAGATGAAGAAGTAAAACGCATTGCACTTTTAGCACGTCTTGGGATAAGCGAAGACGAGGTAGCGAAGTTCCGCGGACAGCTTTCCGATATTCTGGAGAACTTTGAAATCCTGCAGGAAGTCGATACCTCTGAAGTGCAACCAACGTCTCAAGTAACCGGTCTGCGAAACGTTGTGAAAGATGATGATGTGATTCCTTCACTCACTCAAGGTGAGATTATGGCCAATGCCCCTCAGGAGGAAGATGGATTCTTCAGGATAAGGGCAGTATTGTAATAATGGTTAACAGTTGTATTTGTCATGAAGTCCTTCGAGCAGTTTGAATGTATTTTTAATCCGCGTTCTGTGGCGGTTATCGGGGCATCTAATACGTCTGGCAAATGGGGATTCAACATCTTTAATCGGGTCTTGGCTTCGAGTTCAGGCCGTAATGTGTACCCGGTAAATAAAGGTGCCTCAGAAGTAATAGGAGTCAGAGCCTACGAAAGTATTACGGATGTACCTGAAGCAGTCGACCTCGCCGTGATAACGGTCCCTTCAAAACATGTCCCAGAAGCCATTCAGGGATGTGTTGAAAAGGGTGTGAAGGTTGCCGAAATCATAACCGCAGGATTCGGCGAAGTCGGAAAAGACGGCCAAGTCATTGAACGTAAATTAGTGGATGTGGCAACCCAAAGCGGAATGCGCCTGGTTGGGCCCAACTCCATGGGCCACCTGAGCACACATTCAAACTTCTACACCACTCCCTGGATCACAGGAGTAGATACGGGTCATATAGCTCTCATTTCCCAAAGCGGCAACTTCGGAATAAACGTAATCCGAAGGGGTCTGGAAATGGGCCTTTCGTTCAGTAAATTCATCAGCAGCGGCAATGAAGCCGATCTGGTATTTGAAGATTATCTGGAGTATTTCGGCCAAGATCCTGACACAGAAGTCATCATCGCTTATATCGAGGGACTACGTCAGGGTCGACGGTTTTTCGAACTGGCCAAAGAAATCACCAAACATAAGCCAATCGTTGTCCTCAAAGCCGGAAGAACCAAATCTGGGTCAAAAGCTGTATTCTCACACACTGCTGCCTTGGCCGGTGAAGATCGAATATACGACGCGGCTTTCAAACAGTCAGGAGTTATCCGGGTTAATGAAGTAGATGAGCTGCTGGATACATCTGGAGCATTGCTTCGCCAGCCGATACCTAAAGGAAAAAGAGTCGGAATCCTCACCGGGGGAGGCGGCCCGGGTGTTATCGCTACCGATGCCTGTGAGCGACTTGGGCTGGAAATCGCCACGCTATCACCAACAACCATTGAGAAACTAAACGCGATTCTCCCGCCGCGGTGGCCCGGGGCAAACCCGGTTGACATGGTCGGCGAGACCAACCTGACATATCCGTGCCTTTTAGCTATGATCCAAGACGAAAATGTTGATGCCGTCTTTTCACTCGCTGTGGGTTTTGCAGATGCGATTCGAACAATAGTGATGGATTATGTAAACTCAGAGATATCCGACGAGGTGGATGAGTACATTGAGCGAGAAGAAACGTATGAACTCGATCAACTTCGAAAAGTAACCCGATATATGGATGAACTTCAAAAACCCGTATTCCTATTCCCTCCTCCAGGGATTGAGGAATTCAGCACTGTCCAGCATCTTCGAAAGAACAAGATATTCACGTACCCCAGCCTGGAAAGAGCGGCGAAAGTGTTGGCTCATTTGGCAAATTATGGCGAATACCTTAGAATGGCAAAGGGAGAAAACCGGTGAACTTGCACGAGTTGACTATTCACGAAGCGCACGATCTGCTGAAAAAACGAGAAATCTCATCAGTCGAGCTCACAACTGCTATACTTGATCGCATTGGGCAAATCGACGAAAAAGTTGATGCCCTTCTCACAGTCACGGACGAACTCGCCATGGTGCAAGCTCAAAAAGCTGATGAGCTTTTCAAAACCGGAGAAGTCACCCCGCTAACCGGCATACCTGCAATCATCAAAGACAACATGTGCACTCGTGGAACTCGTACAACATGTTCGTCTAAGATGCTGGAGAACTTCGTTCCACCTTATAATGCGACAGCTGTAGAAAAGTTGAAGTTACAAGGCATTGTGATGATGGGGAAATCCAACATGGACGAATTTGGGATGGGTTCGTCCACAGAAAACTCGGCCTTCTATCCCACTCGAAATCCATGGGATCGAGACCGTGTTCCCGGAGGATCGAGCGGCGGATCAGCCGTATCAGTTGCCTCCGATGAAACAATCTTTGCCCTTGGCTCAGATACGGGTGGAAGCATTCGCCAACCATCGGGTTTCTGCAGTGTAGTCGGTCTCAAACCGACCTACGGTCGGGTCAGTCGCTTTGGACTCGTCGCCTTTGCCAGTTCTCTGGAGCAGATAGGCCCTATCACTAAAGACGTCACCGATGCAGCCCTGGTCTTGAATGCCATAGCTGGACACGATGAAAAGGATTCAACAACCGTTCCCCATCCAGTGCCTGATTACACTCAGTCATTGATCCCTGATGTGAAGGGCCTTCGGCTCGGTATTCCTAGAGAGTATTTCGTGGAAGGCATGGAAGAGGGAGTCAAACAGACAATTGAGACTGCCATTTCCAAACTCGAAGAGCTGGGCGCAACAGTTGAGGAGACGTCTCTGCCCAGCAGCAAATATGCTCTTTCAGTTTACTACATCATCGCTCCCTCTGAAGCATCAGCCAACCTGGCACGCTACAATGGGGTGAAATACGGCTTCTCTTTCCAAGAAGCCGATAGCATGTGGGATGCCATGGAGAAGACCCGTCAGTATGGCTTTGGCCCCGAAGTCAAGCGACGTATCATGCTGGGCACTTATGCCCTCTCTGCCGGCTATTATGACGCCTACTACCTCAAAGCACAGAAGGTCCGGACCTTGATTCGGCAGGAGTTTGATCAAACCTTTGAGAAATTCGATGCTCTTATAACACCCACATCTCCCACCGTACCATTTAAAATCGGGGAGAAAATGGAAGATCCCATGCAGATGTATTTAGCCGATGTCTGCACTCTGCCCATAAACATAGCCGGGATTCCCGGAATCTGCGTACCAGCAGGATTCGTCGATGGTCTTCCTGTGGGGATGCAAATCCTAGCTAAGTCATTCGCTGAAGAGACACTCCTACGCATCGCCTATGCATATGAGCAAACGACTGATTGGCACAAGCAAAACCCACCGATATAGACACAAAAGATGGAATCATTAACCAAGGTTTCGTGTTATTCAGGATTCACCTATGCCCAACGGCCGCTTTCTTTCGTATGGAACGGACAAGTCCTCGATGTAAAAGCAGTTGAAAACACATGGGTAGAACCAGGCAAAAGACATTTCAGGGTTCGCGCCGATGACACTCTCTTCGAACTCTGTTATGATGAATTTAAAGATGAATGGTCGGTAACCGACCTTAACTAAACGGATTGAGGGGAGTAAATGAGTCGAATCCCAATAATCACTGTAATCATTTTATTAAGCATCGTATTTACTATTGGACTTTCGTGCGATGATGAATCGGAAGAATCACCTGTGGCAACAGCAACGCCAACGCCCACACCAACACTGATTCCAACTCCGCCTACGCCGACACCCACCCCTACGGTAGCACCGAGTCCAACACCATCGCCGACACCAACAGAAACGGTCACGGTCACACCCACGCCAACAACGACGGTGACACCAATTGAAACACCGTTGCCAACAAGAGATACGGGAAGTTGCATCCCTGACCGTGATGAGATTCAAGCTGCTCTTGATGCTTATCATACTGAGAACGGAGAATGGCCCACGATCGACGGATATCCGGGGGACATCGAATGGGCAAAACTGATTCCCGAGTTGCTAGACGGCGTACCCTACACTGACAGTAGTTGCGAATGGCAGGTTGATGATGATCCGGAAGGAGCTATTTGCCTGCTAACTCCATGCTGAACATGCAAGTGTGGCACGGAGTGCTCACAGAAAATCCAACTCCCGAACCCGGAAGATGATTCGTCACAGCCCGGTGATGACCAATAACGAACAATTCACTGAACTAACAGATAAGACCTAAAACAATCGAGGAGGCTAGCGATGGAAGAAATTCTGAAGATACTTGAAAATGATGCAAGAACCACTCCAGAACAGATAGCTACCATGACCGGCAAGCCTCTCACTGAGGTTAAGGACAATATAAAACAAGCAGAGAATAACCGAAGTATTATCAAGTACAAAACAGTGATCAACTGGGGGAAACTGGAGAGAGAGGAAGTCATGGCTCTGATTGAAGTCAAGCTTCAGCCCCAGCGGGAAGTGGGGTTTGATGCCGTCGCCGAGAGAATCTACAGGTTCCCCGAAGTCCGTTCAGCTTATCTTGTTTCCGGTATGTACGATCTCCTTGTTATCGTAACCGGTAAAACGATGCAGGATGTAGCAGGATTTGTATCGCGCAAACTGGCGACACTGGAATCAGTGCAGGGAACAGTTACCCACTTTCTACTAAAGTGCTATAAAGAAGATGGTGAAATCCTTGAAGGTGATGAAAGGCCAAAAAGGCAACCGCTAACACTGTGAATATACCTTGACATCCTATTACTGGTATGATAACATTCATGAGTGCTGAGGAAACCTCAGATAGGAGTCGATCAAACGAAAACACAAAAGAATGCAGCTTGAGTGAATAACTCAAAGGCGTGGTGAGAAACCGAAATAGCGGTTTGTGACATCAGGCCGCTATTTTTTTGTGTAGAGTAGACGATTCCAAAGCACCTTAAAAACTGAATAAGGTTTCTTTTTTGATCCTGTGCAAAAGCTACTAAGGGCACGTAGTGGATGCCTTGGTGCCAAGAGCCGAAGAAGGGCGTGGCTAGACTGCGATAAGCCTCGGTCAGCTGTCAAGTAAGCTTAACCGGGGATCCCCGAATGAGGCAACTCATCCTTCCAAAAGAAGGTTACTCCTGGCTGAACACATAGGCCAGGTAGAGGGAACCGGGGGAACTGAAACATCTAAGT
>JABMQN010000191.1 GCA_013203045.1 Chloroflexota bacterium | reverse complement strand
TGCTTGTAGGAACCCCTGACCATGTTGGCAAACTTGTTCTGGATATCGGCCGGGGTGGTGATGTTCCACCAGAGGGCCTTGTCCGGGGTTATGTTGGGAGCATACTTCTCCAAAGTGCGGAGCTGGTATTCGGCCAGCTCTTTGCGGTAGTTATACTTGAGCCACTTCTCATGTCCGCCATCCTTCAGCTCATAGGGAGCCATCTGGGAAAGCAGCCCGGAGGCCCTGCCTTCCGGTGCCTGATAGGGATCATGAATGGATGGGAAGGTGGCGATGTAACCGGCCGTTTCGGGAAGTTCACCGGTGGCCATCATATCCCATTCGTGAGTGAGTTCGTCGCAACTCTCGTAGCCCAATACATTTATGAATGATTGGTTCACATCCGGGTTGAATTCGGCAGCCTTGAAATTGGGCGGCTCGGCCAGAGCCAGGTGCAGGTCGAGGAGACTCCACTTTTCCCACTGCCAGGCCTTGCACATGGCGATGAAGTCCTCATCCAGATTCTCTTCCCCGACATACTTCAAGAAGGTCTGGTGAAGATCGATGGTGGAGACAACGGCCTTATTGGCCATGTACCGGGTGCCGTCCTCCAGTTCCACCCCCTTGGCTTCACCGTTCTCGATAATGATCCTCTTGATCTGGGCTGATGTCCTGATCTGTCCCTGGTTCTCAAAGACGTTCTTGAGAATGGCATTGGAGACTCTATGAGAGCCGCCCTTGGTGAGCCGGTAGTTGCTCATCCGGTTGAAGTACAGAGGGATCAGATAGCCGACACCCGATTGGCTATAATCCAGTCCCCAATGGCAGACGCCGTACATGATGAGGGTTCGGACATAATCGTTCTCGAATCTTTCCTTGATGACTTCTTCCGGAGTCCTCTCTGAGAAGCCGGAGAGCTTTCTGCCCAGTTCTGACATATCCGCTCGCGCAGCCATAAGGGGGGCAGGTTCGGGTTTGACAAATGTCTGCGGGCCGACCATCTCCCGCATCATCTCGTCACATTCTTTGTACATCTCGCGGTAGGCATCGGCATCTTTCTGGGAGAAATGGGCAATGGATTGGCAGGTTCTCTCCGGATCGGTGTAGACACAGACGGCTTTCCCTTCTGGTGTAGGCAGGCACCACTGGGTCTCGGGAAGTATATGGGTCAGCCCATAGGTATTTTCAAGGTCGAAGTCCTGATAGAGTGGCGCGTAATCCACCATCATGTGGAAGATAGCATGGGTGTTATGGAAGTAGTCGGGCAGGGTGATCTCCTCGGTGGCCAGCCCTCCGCCCGCCTCATATCTTTTTTCTAGCAACAGGACCTTCTGACCTGCCTTGGCCATGTAAGCGGCAATCTCCAGCCCATTGGGTCCGCTGCCGATGATGACTATGTCATATTCATAAGTTGCCATTTCTCTCTCCTTGAAGTAGTATTCTCAGGCCCTACCGATACGAATAGTTGGGCGGAGCCAAGGCCTGCACTCTCTTCCGTATAGTCCACAGTTGCTGGATCAGCGATTCCGGTTCTTCCTTGCCCTGCTCTTCCCACGGCTTGCCCAGATTCATATCGGTGGCAATGATCTTGTAGGCATTGTAGGCCTCGGCACAACTGGCATTTGATCCAACCCACCAGCAACCGCCGGTAGCGTAGAGATTCTTTATTGGTGTCCTGTAGTTGGCCAGTTCCGGAGTGGGCCGATTGGCGCCAACCTGAGATGGGATTCGGTCGATTCCAGCCATCGTCCCATTGGGAGCCAGATTTCTCATGCGGAGATTATCATAAGGGCTGTTGGTATCCACACCGATGACATTGTCCCATGTCATATTTGGAGCGTAGTCCTGCCAGATTTGGATGAGCTCGTCGGCGTATCGTTTCTTGATCTCCAGCCATTCTTGCTCAGTATACCGAGCGGCTGGAGGTGCGAGTTGCTCGTTTTGAATCACGTGCTTGCCCGGAGGCGCCATCGAAGGATCTACCAGGCTATGACAACCGACCGTAGGACAGTAGTCATCCAGTGGAGGCCATTCCTGAGCATTCTCATGCTGACATTCCCGGGCGATATGTATCGGATCTGGGTCTGGTTGCAAGCCCAGCCATTCGCACTCGTGGATATCGGGATTGAAAGCTTCAGCCTTATATTTGGGAGCCTCATTAACGGCGAAACTGTACCACATCAGGCACCCGAATGACTTGGCCAGGTTTCGTACCTTGTTTGCCAGTTCGTCATTGATGTACTCTTCCCCGATCATCTCGAAGCAGAGCTGTTCCGGACTCATGCCAGCGCTGACGACCAACTTGTTGGCCTTGACCTGGCTGCCGTCTCTCAAATTGATACCAGTAGCGGCTCCATTCTCAATAATGACGTTTTTGACATCAGCATGAGTGAAGAACTTGCATCCCATCTGCACCAGGCATTGATGCGCCGCGTGGGCTACCTGGTGAGTGCCGCCCCGATTGAAGCCGATAGTCGGGAGGGTGCTAGTATAACCAACCGCATTCATTCCACTTCCGGGGTTAGTGATATCTTCAACTGAGGAAACCGCAAATCGCAGCACGCACGACTGCAGTTCCTGACTTTCGAACCAGGTCTGGGCTGCATTCATGCACGTACCGGTGAGGATATCTTCTGTCGGTTCAAATCCGGCCTCGATGAGTTTCGGATACACATCCATTTGCCGCATCAGCACTTCTTCACGGGCCTGCCATTCCGGCGGCAGGAAGAGATTATCCATCTGAACCCTCTGGTATGCATCTGAATGTTCCAGATCCCACATTTTCAACCATTTGTCCGCGTCTTTCTGGGAGAACCTGGCAATCTCTCGGGCGGATTTCTCTTGAGTTGGATCGTGTTTGTCGCTATAGATGGCAATGGCGGTCTCATTATCTTTGAAGACAAATCCATCACTGCACAGGTGCTGTTCCCATTGGATACCGTAGTCCCATAGCTGCGGGAAGTCTCGCCAGACAGGCAGGTAGTACCAGGGCAGGATTATATTTGCATGATCATTGCCACGAAAACCCGGAGCCGAGAGTTCCTCGGTGCACAAGCATCCCCCGATTTCATGCCTTCGCTCAAATATCCCAACCTTCATGCCACCATATTTGATAAGATACATAGCAAGGAATAGCCCTTTGTTTCCCCCTCCAATAATTACCGCATCAAATGATTCATCGGGCATGAACAACCTCCTCTGGTAAATTTGTAAGTAATTTGTAACGCTAGAGCGGTTTGAGTAGAAATTATCATGTCTTGGTCCGTGCTCATCTCCTGAAGAAGTAGCTAACGTGCGATTCCATGGAAAATTACTCTAGTGATCTCATCCGCTATTTTGTTGGTGTCCAATGGTTGTTGTTGCAGGGCAGTAACTCGTAATACTTCGAAAGCCATCCCTATAACAAAATGAGTTGTGAGTTTGCTGTCGACAGGCTCGAATTCCCCCTTTGCAATGCCTTCATCAATCAATCCGGAAAAAGCGTTCAGATTCTCTTCGAGATAGCCTAACCACAGGCTTTTTAGCCTCTCCGAGTACGGAGCTTCAAAAAAAGCGATCAGTGCCATCCTGGTCAGGGCGGGTTGAGCGCTTGCGACATCCAAGTATGCTTTGACAGCGGCACGGATCTTGGATTTTGCTGTTTCATCAGTCTCCTCAATAAAGTCCAACTGGGTTGACAGCGAGTCTCTGCCTCTTTCCAATATTTTCACTAGCAACTCTTCTTTGTTACTGAAGTGGTAATGAACGAGCCCTTTCGAGACTCCTGCAGTGCGGGCTATTTCTTCAGTTGAGACGTTCTGATATCCTTTCTCTGCAAACAGAGATTCGGCTGTTTGCAGGATGGCATCATATCGTTCTGTAGCAACGGGTTGTGAAGAAGAATTGTCTTTCATAACAGCTCCTGACTGGCCGACCAGTCAGTGTATAAAAATTATCATATTTGCATATTCTTGTCAAGGATAAAAAGAGGTAGAATCAAAAAAACCTTAGCGATCTCAATCCTTCCAATGCCGGAAGGATGCCATTTTGAGCAGAATGTGCTTTGCAATCACCTAAACGATCGTTTCCAATCTCCCGGCAAGACGTTTAGCCAGCACCACAATCGTCCAGGCTGGAGGTATCCCGGGCGCCTCTGGGAATACACTCGTATCACAACAATATAGATTCTTAACGGATGTTTCCAGATTGGTATCCACTAACTCACCCACCCGGACGGTGCCGCTCGGGTGCCCCATGACGAAGCTGGAATAATGAATATCGTTTGGATCACAGCCAGCCTTGACGAGAATATTCTTGTTGATCTCTCTGCTATATTCGAAGCGTTTGTGGTCCTGTTCTGTGAAGGTCTTGCTAATCTTTCCATTGGGCTCTACTTTCCCTTTACCATCGTCCGATACCTTGGCAAACACGCTTAACACCTTACCGAATCGATGGAACTTTGATAGACTCCTTATCCCTTCATCCTGCAGGATTTGCAGATGCCATGCCGGGAAGGGGTTGATCATACTGCAAAAGAGGACATGGTGCTCTTCGTCATGCCAACCCACTGTCATGTTATGCTCGCCACTGTTGCCCGAACCATCTTTTAAAAATCCGAAGGTAAAGAACGTCGGGTCTCCGGTGAACCAGCTTCCTGCTGTAGGAAAACCTGATCGTTGCAGGATTCGGGCAGTGTGCATGCACACCCGCGTTTTCAGACTAATCGCTTTCCGGCTCCTGGCCCAGATGTAATTGAGTAAATCTCTTCTATTTGCAAGATTACTGCCCCTTTTGATTTAAGAGGACGTCCAACCTTAGCGCTCAATTCCTCAATCCATTGAACTGTCTCTTCAAAGCGTCGGCCTGTGGTTTCGACAGTAGCTGTTCCCTTCAGCTGATACCCTTCCCTTTCTTGCCAGAATGTCAATCCCACTTTAGGATTAGCTTTCATATTGGCAAGCGTCTTGTTTAGATATTGATTTGAAATCAGGATAGTCTCGGCGTCAAGTATTTTCTTGGCTCCGACTGGTACAGCATTTGGTATACCGTCTACAGTTGCTGTCGAGAGTACCACAGTCGGAGTTTTGTCGAATAATTCTTTTATGCGTTGCGTCATTTTCGCCATAGCCACATTCCCCTTTTTAAGAATATCAATATAATGCCAGATTAATCATGCTTGATAGAACTATGCAAATCAACAAATATTCATAGGATAGATTCCAGTCTCCGCGCTAGGCACTTAGCTAGTACTACGATCGTCAAAGCCGGAGTATTCCGGGTACTCCCGAGAAAACGCCCGTATCACAGCAGTAGAGGTTTTTAAGAGGTGTTTCGAGATTGGTATTAAAGAGTAATCACCAATTCCCCATTACTCTGTTCCACGGTATAACGCTTTAGCGGATTCGGGGCCGGTCCAGTCAGTTTGTTCCCATCGAGGTCGTAGGTAGAATGGAAAACACTACAACACCGGATTTTATTCTCTCCGGGGACCGGGTCTAGTTTTCGGTGTCCGAAATGAGAACAGCGGTTCTCGAAGGCAAGGTATTGATCATCCTCAGACCTCATGAGGAAAACCGGCATGGAAAGTCCCTTGCCTCTGAGGTAGGTAGATCCGCCCTTTGCCAAGGGTGCTGGCATCTGGTCGAGTTTCACTCGAACTTTGCCATCTTCGACAGCCCAGAAACTATCATCGAGAGGGCCAGTTTCACAAATGCCCAATGCAGCTTTGATTAGACTCACGACGCACCTCCTTGGTTTATCGTACTAATTCGTCAAGCTCTCCATCATAATTTCGGAGATGTCCTTGACCTGAATTTGTTCATCGAGACCTTCGGTTTTAACCGCATCCTCCAGCATCAGCAGGCAGACAGGACAAGCGACAGCCAGAATTGTAGCTCCAGTTTCATAAGCCTCACGAACCCTGGCGTTGCTTGCCTGATCTTTTCCCTTAGCAGAAATGCCTGTGTAAAAATTTGCGCTGCCGCCGCCACAGCAGAAAGCGTTTTTACGGTTCCTCTCCATTTCCACCAGATTCAGGCCCCCAATCGTATTGAGGACTTCTCTGGGAGCATCGTACTCCAAGTTGTGACGACCCAGAAAACACGGATCGTGATAAGTGACAGTTGCCTCGAACTTGCCGGAAATAGCGAGTGTGCCCGATTCGATCAAATCCCGCAGCAATTGCGTATAGTGGAATACCTCAAATTCACCCGCGTAATGGTTTTTGAAAGCATTGTATGAATGAGGTGAAAGAGTAACAATCTTTTTTACACCGGCCTCTCGGAACAACTCCACGTTCTTATCGCGCTGATGCTCGAACAGGCCTTGTTCACCCAGAAGGCGCACTTCGTTGCCATCACACTCTTCTTTTTCTCCCAGTATCCCGAACGAGACACTGGCTTTTTGCATCACTTTGCCGAGTGATTTAGCAGCTCGCTGGCTACACGTGTCATATGAACCCACACATCCCACGTAAAAAAGGTACTCGTCGCCCTGTTCGAATTCCTTAATTCCCAATCCCTGCGCCCAGTTCCCTCTGGCCTCTCTTGGTTCCCGGTATGCATTCCCATACAGGTAAACGTTTTCAAAGAATTTTCTGATCATCTTGGGCACAGGACGCTGCGTTTCGAGTATCTCCTCGCGCACCGCTATGAAGTTATTCACCAGATGTTCACCAAACTCGAACCGGCAGGTCTCGACGCAGTTGCCGCACGTCGAACACGAATACAAAATCTCGGAAAGGTGTTCGGTCCATTCGATATCGTTTTTGATCAGCGCCGCCCGGATCAGCCAGTTCAAACCACTGGGAGAATACGTTTCCAGCCTAAAGCGATGGTACATCGGGCAGTTGAATCCCACCGAAGAGTAGTCGTAACTTAACTTGCAAAAGCCACATCGGAAACAGCGATGTATTATCTCTTTGTAATCAACGTCGGCCATTACTTACTCCAGTTCCCCGGATTCATTATTCCATTGGGATCAAGTGTCTCTTTGATCCGTTGAATCAGGTTGTAGCTATTGGGGTCCATCTTCCGGGAGATCAGTTTCTGGGCTTCGACTTCCGCCTTCCACGGGATGCCATCCATAGCCAGCACGGCCTCGTTGGTATCCCGCATGGCCCGCCTTACCCGTTCCATGCTTTCCTCATCAGCACGGTTGAAGGGATAAACGAAGCAGAAATTAACGCTGTGGCAATAGCCCATTATCTGTGTGCCGGAGAGGAAATTAGTTCCGTGTTTTCGGGCCAGTTCGATTCCCGTCCGCCATGCCTGCGGCATCTTGTCCACGGTGAGAATAGCCCCACAGTATCGATAGCCACCACCATGTTCAAAGTCGGCTGCCAGAGCTGGACTGACGTACGGAGGCTTCTCGATGAATCGACTGGTGAGCATTTCAGTCACCGGATATAAGAATTCAACCTTTCCGGGAGCAGCGCGATCGAACTCCTCGGCGATCTTTTGGAACACCGCTTTCTTGTGTTCGAGCTCCTCATCGATATCACCGGTGAAGCACACGGTGACATATTGGGGCGATTCTCCGCTATCACCAAAAACAAATCCGACGACGAAGAGATTATCCACCATATCCGTCTGGGTGATTCGCCAGAGCAAATCTGGCACCAGTTCCACATCATGCACGGCATATCCCACGATATCCATCGTTTTGCGCTTCGGGAAAAGCTTGAGAGATAGTTTGGTGATAACACCTGTTGTGCCGTTCCATCCGCAAAAAAGGGCCGACAGATCCGGCAGAGGACCTTTGCTAAATGGAAGCTGAGATACCGAAAATGACCCTGTTTTGCATATCTCGCCGGTGGGCAGTACGACTTCCATTCCGTTGATCTGGCTGGCGTTATTGCCATATTTTACGGCCAGGAAGCCGTGTCCGCGAATCACGATGTTCCCCACGACGGTCGCCATCGGGGGTGCTTCCGGACGCGAATGCTCCAGTTCGGGGCAGTTCTTTTCGATATACGTTCCCAGCCGTCCTTGGGTCACTCCGGGTTCGACTACCACATATCGGGAGAGCTTGTTCAATTCGATGATGCGGTCCATCCGTTTCATATCAAGCACGATTCCACCGTTGACTGGCAGCCCGAGTCCGTTCAGGGTGAGATTGGCGCCCATCGGGGTGATGGGAACCCGGTGCTCATTCGCCAGAAGTAAGATGTCCCGAACCTGCTCTGTGGTTTTGGGCATAGCCACATAGTCCACCTTGCGCGGCCCCTCGGTTCCCGAATCGACCGAATACATATACAACTCTTCCGGTTGATTGGAAGCGTAATCCTCACCGACTATTTCGACCAGCGCATTATAAACGCTATCGTTTCCCATAAAACTCCTTCCGATTTATCCGACACGCACATAAGCCGTGAAAAATGCCTTTTGCTAGATTAGTTCGAATGCTACAATGGCATCAGGCATATCGAGACATAATATCAGCGGCAAAGGCACGGGCGCTCTCGATCCTGGTTGGGTCCGGTTGCCCTTTACTGGTAGCTGCCCCTTTTGCCAGTTTCTGCATATAGGGGTCATCGTTGTTTTGCATTGCCTCCAAGATAGAATCCAGTATTTCTCCCTGGCAAGTAAACACATCGACAACCTCAGCCGATGCGGCCTCTGCTTTGCATGTGTTTATCCACTCCCCGAGTTCTTCGTAGTCCTCAGGTTGTGCATGAGTAATGAACAGGACCAGTTGCCTGCCCTCGCATTTGTTTCGCAGAAACAATTTGACGGGTCCCGGCGGCGCGAAGGCATGAATCGGGAAACCCACAAATGTCAGGTCGTATGTCCCAATGCTTTCGACTTCGGAGAGTTCTCTAATGTCCTTGTCACCTTCGATTGTCTCAAAGATGGCCTCAGCCACTTGCCTGGTTTTGCCCGTCTGGGAGAAATAAGTGACCAGTGTTTTCATGCGCTCCTCCTTTTCTGGTAATTGAACGTAAAGCGACCCTTCAGGGTCGCTTTAAGCGAGGCTTAAGCATCGCGCTACTTTTTAGGCTACCGATTCCTCCACTATGCTGACTGTGAGTGCTTTCGTAGGACACACATCTTCGCAGATACGGCATCCGGTGCACAACTTGATGAAGGATGGCATTATTGCCCAATTGCCGGCTGCCTTGCCGGGTTCGCGTTTATCCCTCGGGTACGTCATGAACACGCCTTCAGGGCATGCATCCATGCACTTGCGGCAATCGCGCGGATCATGACATTTGCTGTCATCAAAAAGTATGTTAATCATAAGATCACCACTCATTCACCAGTACAGGAATAGCATTGCGATCAAGTAAAGTGATCGCATCATTTGGACACGCAGTCCGGCATAAACCACATCCAAAACAGGTCATCTGGCGCACCATACACTTCTCCGAAGACGATGAATAGGTAATTGCGCCGAAATGGCAGAACGTCATACATTCACGGCAACCAATACATTTTTCGGCATCTATGGCAGCCACGTATTCTGCTTTGAAGAACGGTCTCTGTCCTCCATAGAAGAGTCCCCTCATGCTTAAGCAGTCCATGGGTGTGCAGTTGCAGAGCGCCCCCAGGAAAGGAGACCCGAAGGACCATACCGAATGGATGAGTCCGGCTTCATCGAATTTCTGAAAATCCTTCTTGGCCTCTTCAACGGTAACCACGTCAAGTTCGGCCGATATGTCTGGCCACTGATCAAACATGTTCTTCCAGAAATTGGATGGGGTAGCCACAACATGGTAACAGGACCGGTGCTCTTTCACCCCATGCAAAGCCAATCGACAGGGGCAGGGAATCCGAATCATGTTGAGCGACATATCGAATATCTTCTCCACGTCCTCCAGCGGCAAAATCTGCCCATAATGTTCTTTCTTCATTTCCTCGAATCCAATCTTGACAAGCTCACCGGGATCATCGACAGCATTGACCGCTGCCCAGCTATGGGCTGCCCAGTTTTCCAGGTTTTCGTAAAGATTTTGGGGGAATTGTCTCTGCTCGTCTGTTGCCAGCCTTTCCTCCAGGTAGTTCTCAAGTCTCAGGTACCATATCTTCCCCTCGCCATGTTGGGTACAGAACTCACACATGATCGTGCTCCTTAAAGGTGGTTTCTTCCGGGCGTCTCACGAATTGTATTGACTCAGTAGGACAGGTGGGAAAACAAACTCCGCAGCCCAGGCATTTTTCGATATCCACAGTGGCGAACGCTTCAACCGTGATAGCATCCACCGGACAACGCTCGGCACAAACACCACATGCCGAACACTCCGAATCGTCGATACGGGGAATGAACTCAGAATGCTGCAGGACCTTGGCCCCGGATACGCAATGGCCCATCAACATTACGCAACAATCATTACAACAATTGCAGACGAACTCATTAGGATCGTGGGTATGCACCAACCCATCTTCATTACACTGCTGAAGGATTTCAACGGCCCTTTCATAAGTGATCTCCCGGCACATGTTGCGTTCCAAGCCCCATTTAGTCATCTCGCTGGTGAAGAGGCATACTTCCAATGGAAATTCACAATGGTCGCCGGGGGTGGCAATCCAGTGAGGCAATCGACACGAACAGGTGGAAACTCCCCAGGGGCCTGATCTCTTCATCATCTCTGCCACGTTCTCTTCCGGTTTGGCGTCATCCGGCAGTGCAGCTGGCGTTAGCCATACCCTGGTTACCGGGACTCCCACAGCCGGCAGCCATTTGGTGGCAAATTCTTTTTCAAATTTGTGCAGTGCATGCATAAGAGGCACCGAATGGGGATACTTGATATTGCCCCAACCACCGGTTTCGACAAGACCCGGCCCGGCGAGTCCCATAGTTTTATATACCGGGTTCTCCACACCAGGATCGATCCACACCGTGCCTTTATCAGCCATCGTTTCCAGCATTTTCTTGAGCTTGTTTTTCTCCATACCGGTCTTCTGCTGGAGCTCATCCAGTGTGCCGCCACTGAAATCCACTTTTACGGCCAGTTCGGCCTCTTCAAGCGTAAATTGTGCCCGCAATAATTCCATCATAGGGTTGGCTATCATATGAACATTGAAAATACTGTATAGATCGTATAAATCCTGGTATGCATCGCGTGTGGTCATTGAACTACCTCCAAGGTGTCTTTCTTTTTATTGAATATTCTCTCCGATTATGGCTCTTAAGAAACGATTCTAGTACTTACTTGTTTTATTAAACGTGATGACGCCCGTTCATACTTCGAGAACCTAAGCACGAACGGGCTGGCAATCCGGGTCGCCCACTTCAGTTCGCCCTGTCGAAGGGGAACTGAAGCACTGGGATATATTACGGTCAATAAGAAAATTTAGTACTAGTACGATGTCAACACTATTTCTGGTAGGTGCTTTTACGAATCTGCAATTCCCCCTCACTCGTAGGGGCGCATTGCCATACGCCCCTACACCCAGAGGGGCGAGAGAACTTCTTCTCCCTCGAAGGGAGAGGATTGAGGTGAGGGTGAGAATGTGCATACTTGATACTTTATAGGTTGACAAGATACTAGAATTATCGCTCCAGTAACTTCAAAGCCTTCGTCAGATCATTTTGGGCAGCCTTCAAATATGTATTGTATTTTACTGCGTACTCCGGATTATACTCTCTCTCTTCTATCTTGGCAGCATATACATTTACCCGGTGCACTTTGGCATACGTTTGGGTTAATGGATCGATGGTTTGTTTATCGAGATGAGCCAATCCTCCACCACCGATACTGGCCAACCAGGCAATCTCGGACATTGGGATCATCTCATGCAACTGTTTGCCCAATGGATCTATGGCACCTGAATCAAATTCAGTGCTAGTTTGGAGAACCTCTTCCGCTATACCTAGATTTAATCTGACCTCGGATTGTAATACTGCCAGAGTTGTTCGTTGAGCGTGTCTGAGTTTGAAGAATACAACAACACCAAATATAATCATGGCCCCGACGATCACACCCAAAAAGCCCGTAATCACCGTTAGCATAAGTTGTACTTGATCGAGGCCCCTTTCCATTTCCCATAGTATTTCTGTAAGGTCTCCCATTTCAAGCACTCCTTACTACAAAAGAGTCAATTTCTGTAGTATCTGTCGGACAGCGTGGACACTCAATGACGCTTCAGGGAGATCGATGATCGGTTTGCCAAGCGAGTCATATTCCGCCAGTGTATCGTCGTCAGGTACAGACCCCAGTATCTCCAGACCAGTTTCTTCAGCCATCTGCGTGATTGTCTTGTCAGTGCCTCTTGATTTGTTAATGACCAATCCTGTCTTAGTGGATTTCATATCTCTTTGTATGACTTCGTTTATAGCTTTGGCAGCATGCATCCCACGAGTTGAGGTGTCCGTGATAATCACAAGGAAATCCACTCCATTGACAACTCGCCGGTTCACTTGTTCCGGTCCCGCTTCACAGTCGATTAAAGTGATATCGTATTGCTTGGAAAGGCTGTCTATCCCATATCGCAAAAGCTCGTTGGTGCCACAAAAACAGCCGGGTCCTTCCGGTCGACCCATTGTGAGCAGATCAAACCCCTTGCCTGCCTCAACGATATCTACCATCACGTCACGGATGTGCCTGCTTTCGATTTCTCTTCTTGCTTCCGGGTTTTCAATAACATCGCGCCGGATTTCGGCTACGGTCTTGGTCACATCGATTCCGAGCGCATAAGACAGGCTCACCGAGGAATCCGCATCAATGGCCAGAATTTGCTGGTTTCCATCCTTGGCCAGCAATCCTGTCATGATGGCAGTGATGGCCGTCTTGCCACTGCCGCCTTTGCCGGTTACGGCGATCTTTTGTGCTTTCATATTGCGATCAATCCGCAGGGGTTCAACATGGTGAACCCCTACCCTTCTTGTTTTCCATAATGGTAGTCATGAAATTGTTCAGCATACCTTTTATGGTCTCGGCGGATGTAATTCGAGGGTCAAACAGGTCCAACTGTATATTCAGCACCGGGACCCCGGCCTCGTCCTGTATGCGATCCTTCACCATTTTGGCAATGGCCCAGTTCGACTTGCAGGCCATATGCCCGGCGAAAATGGCCCCATCTGCTTTATAATCCTTGCACAGAGCCATTGCTGCATTGAGGTAGTTCTCCCAGGGGCCACCGCATTCCTTCGTCATGGGGAGATTTTCTATCTTCTGGGCCCATCCTTTCAGAATACCGTCCAGCGTCGATATATCCTCTACTGGATTCATAGTCCAGTTGTTGTTCATGTGGCTGACGGATACTGCCCCGTACTCCCGCTCCAGCCAGTTGAAGATGCCCATATCGAAGGTCACCGCGCCATAGATCCAAACCAGCCGGTATTTCTCTTCGGGCAGGTGTCCCTCTCCTTTATCCACCTTGCCCTTGGCCCACTCGTATTTCTTGCTGAGGTACTCCACCAGTTCAGGGGTTCCGGCCATATTCATCAATAGTCCATACTCTGTTATCATGTCCAGGCTGGGATAGGGGGATGGTACCTGCTGCCGAATATGATTAAGCTTAAGGACATACTCCTGAGCCTGATTCGAATATTCCATGACCTGCCGCAGCTTGTCAAAATCCAGCTTTCGCCCCGTGAGGTCTTCCAGTACCGGTATCAGATTTCCCAGTTCACGTGCGGTGTACTCGATGCTCCGTTCATTGCGGAAATAGGGCATGTCGATGAGATAATAGGGATATCCGAAATGCTCGGCCATATGTGGATAGGTGGCCATGTTGGAATCGCAGGGATGTGACGGGTGCACCATGATAGATGGCAGGCGAAGGTCTCCAGCCAGAGCAGCTCCAAGCAGAATCTTATTATTTGAGCACAGGTAATCAGGAATGTGCTGTTCCGCGATGTCAATGTATTTCATGGCCTCTCCAAGCCCGGATATTGCTCCGGTCAGGGAATCGACCACAATCGGCGTCATATCCATAGCCCAGAACAGCTCTGGCATCACTCCGAAATTGATCCAGGCCAGTTTGTCTCCGCTTTGCTGCGTTGCATTTGCTTTGTCAAAGTATGGCCCCAGATATTCGAATACACTGACTCCATCCGATTTGCCTTCCAGGAGGCCCTTCAATATCGCGAAGTTATCTGATAATGACTGGATAATATCTTTACGTTCTTCCATTTCTTATACCTCCAGCCTTTCCAGAAATGCCTGTATCCTGGTCTTGAGTTGCCCTGTGGCGCTTGTTCTGTATTCCCTCTCCAGTGTCAGTAAGGGTATGTTTGCTTCCTTCATTTTTCTGGTGATATCAAGCTGTTCCCCTCCCCAGAGGTCGCAGTATCTGAGCCTTTGGAACACAACTCCATCGGCTTGGGATTTTTCAACCATTTCCTTAATGGAGTTGGTTCTTTCGGCAAGTTTTTCGGGCATTCGTGGACAGGAGGGACGATTCAGATATGATCTGGCGAGCGCGGCCATAGGGTCATCATCGACCTTTACCGGTTCCATGAAAGTCCTGCTTCCAAAGCAAATAGTGTCATTTACTATCAATCCGCCGAGATCCTCCATGATCTGGAAATACTCCGGGTCATCACATCCGCCCCCGCCGGCTATTACCAGCCTGGCCCTGTAATCCGATATTCCTTCCCGTTCGCGCAATTCTTCCAGTAGTTTCTTCAGAAGTTGATTGTATTGCTGCTTGGGAATGACGGTCCCTGCCAGCACAACACTCAGGGCTTCTGCCCCTGTCAGAGGAGGATTCTTGGATTGTCTGAGGTCGTACAGTTGCCTTAACAGGCTCCTTGTTTCGTTATAAACACTGATAGCCTCTTTCAATTTATCATCAGTGATTTCTACTCCATACGTTTGCTCCAGAGCTTGCTTAAAACTCTCCAGTTCTTCGGTGAAGCGGTCAATTGCTGCATCGGTGGTTTTATGCGGAACATCGATGAAATGAAGCAGTGGAAAGGTATCCGGCCTGATCTCTCTCAATATATCGTATACGCGCCGAAGGTTATCGCAGCTCCAGACGAAAACCAGTCCATCCAGGAAGCTGTATTTGTCTTCTAGCGCAAACTCAAGACAAGAGCGGGAAAAGGTGCAATTGACTTGACTCATGTATACGTCAGCCGAGGAAGTCTGGTCGCACCCCACAGCCCTGACCCTGTAGGGAAGTATGCCAGCCGCATGGATAATCTCCTCAGGCACGTAGGCGCATAAGAAACCAATTACTTTCCTGCCTTCACTTTTCCATTCTTGAAGAGATGGATTGGTCAATGTGCCAGCTATTCCTTTCAATTCGTCTAATGCGCTCATATCTTGATCATTCTCCTTTCTAAAAAGGCTGGGGAAATCATCATTAGCATACTAATGATAGTATGCTAATGATATACCATTATGGGCCGGTTTTGTCAAGGGTTTATTAATTTTCAAAATAGCAAATTTATACGAATTTTAGTTCATCCTCTTTACATATTTCGGATTGGCAGTATAATAATAACAATTCTAATAATAGTATGCTAATAATAGTATGCTAATGTCGATTTGCGTGGTTGGGATAGGGAGTATTCATGATCAAAGAAAAACACCCGAACGAAAACACAGATTACAGAAAATACGTTCCTTTCATGAATCGAGAGTACAACCTTCTTATGCTAGCCGGTTTGACAGTCAATGCCATCTTAAAAGCCCGTCAGAATCAAGTGAAGGAACTGGGCCTCACCACATCACAGTTTCATCTTCTAATGTTAGCTTCCGAACTGGGTGAAGAAGCATTCCCAGCAGAGATAGCCCGTTGGATGATGCTGAAGCCTCCGACAGTATCAAGCCTGTGTAACCGAATGGAACGAGATGGGCTTATTGTACGCCGAAGTTACAAGAACAACAAGAAACTAAAACGAATTACAATAACGAAAAAAGGGGAGGAGGCTCTGGTCCATCTCTCCAATGAGAAAGATATTCTAACTACCATCATGAATTCTCTTTCTCAAGAAGAATACCAGCAATTGTGGATTCTGCTTGAAAAACTGAAAGGTGTGGCACTGTCTTTGGCAGGTGAAAGTGACGATGTGCAAATTGAGAATATACTCGTTTAATTTGTTGCTACCGATATGATATGGAGGTGTACATGTAAGACAGGTTGAGAAGACATTGTGGGATTTGCCAGTCCGTCTCAGGGGCAAGGTGATTTAGGACTAACAGCACTGGCAAGGAAACAGAGGAATCTCAGTAAATCTGGAGGCGAAATGACGAAAACCTCGAGCAAATTGGGAATCATTATTCTAGTTATTCTGCTATTGTCTATACCATTGATAGCTGCTTGTAATAGCAGTGATAATGATGACGAAGTGACCCCGACTAAACCCCCAACATCAACCGATACACCAAATCCAAGCGATACACCAAATCCAAGCGATACACCCATATCGGAGCCAGTTGAGATCACAATAGGAAATCTCACAGATATGACGGGAGTTTCGGCAAATGGAGTGGCTCCCATAAATATGGCATTGGCCGATATGGTTAGGTACTATAATGAAAATAACCTAATCCCTGGCGTCGAACTGAAAATTGAAAGCTATGATGGGCAGTATAATCCCTCTAAAGATATCCCTGGTTATGAATGGCTTCTGGAGAGAGGCGCAGACCTTATTTTCACCCCGGTTCCGCCAACACCAGCTACGCTTAGAGCCAGGGTTGACCAAGATAAGATCGTGCTATTTACAGCAAGCGGTAATCTAAACGATCTCATACCCCCGGGATATGTATTCGGTATAGCCTCAATTCCTCAATGGGAAGCTCCTACACTTCTCAAATGGATTGCAGAAAACGATTTGGATTTTCCGAGTGGGAGACCAGCAAAGATTGGCGGGGCCTCATGGACTGACGGCTACTCTGCTTCATTCTTCGGTGAGATGGAGGCTTATGCGGAGGCTCACCCAGATCAGTACGAGTGGGTGGAGGGACGCCTGACCAATTTCTCTTTTACCTGGGGACCTGAAGTAGAGGCACTCAAGGACTGCGACTATGTATTCCCCAATATCATAATGAACACTTTTGTTAAAGAATATCGGGCTGCCGGGTATACAGCCAAGCTGATTGGTGGTGATCCACATGGTGCTTTTCTTGATTTGCTCGGTAAAGAAGGCCTTTGGGATGAAGTAGATGGTATGTATGCCATCAGGTGTTATACATGGTGGAACGAAGATGCTCCGGTAATAAATCTGGCTAAACAATTACTGAACGATTATCATCCGAATGAAGCAGAATCGGTCATTCGATCGGGAGTTTCGTATATAGCTGTCGGGCCGATCTATATCATGCTTGAACTTATAAAAGCGACAGTCGAGGCCGTGGGCGCCGAGAATTTCAGTTCCGAGGCTCTTTACGAAACCGCGCAATCCTTTTCAATAGATGTTGACGGTAACATACATAGCTTCAGTGATACCAAGCGAGTTTCAACCGGTGGAGAGACGATATTTGAATATCGTGCTGACATAGAGGACCTGGTCAGGATTGAACCTGAGTGGCTTCCAGTTGTGACTCCACCGTATTAGTGTGCTACTCTGTGAGGTAGTTTGATATATGAGATAGGGGAGTCCAGAGGGGCTTTGCCCCTTTGGCGGGGATTGGGCGTGCCCGCCAGAATGCAATGGAGGAGGGGTGTCCCCAAAAGAATCCACAGGGTGGGCGGTGGGAGCGCCGAAGCCGGATTGAACCTGTAGGGGTTGTGATGTGTACAAGCGTTGTGGACATTACACTGGCATTTACAAATCAAAAGTGGTTGAAGACAGACTGTCCTCTGAGTAATTAGGAGATGTCTGTCTTCGTCGTAACATCTGAACAAAGAGGTGGATCATGTTCAAAACGAGAGTTACCGAAATGCTCGGTATTAAATACCCTATCATCGGCGGCACTATGGCATCAATTACCGATGCTGATTTTGTGGCTGCGATCTCCAATGCGGGGGGAATCGGTACGCTTAACTCGATCATGTACCAGACTAAAGAGGAATTTGCCATGGCTATCGACAGGATCAAAGAGCTAACCGATAAGCCATTCGCTGTCAATCTAAATTTCTTTCCTGCGCAATTTCCTGTTTCTCAGGCAGAGTACACTGAAATCATGATCGAAAAAGGGGCTAAAATTGTTGACACCTCCGGTCATGCTGCACCTTCACCAGAGTTATGTGCCCGCTTCAAAGAGGCAGGGATGGTGTGGATGCACAAATGCGTAGGCCTGCGATATGCTCGTAAAGCTCAGGAATTGGGTGCGGATATCGTAACAGTGGTAGGTTATGAAAACGGTGGAGCCACAGGTACGCTGGATATTGGCACGCTTGTTCTGGTTCCGACGGTGGCAAGTGGAGTTAACATCCCGGTCATTGGCGGTGGTGGCGTTGCTGATGGCCACGGGTTTGCGGCGGTTCTGGCTCTGGGTGCGGAGGGAGTTATCATGGGAACGCGGCTTCTGGCTACCCAGGAGTGCCCGATACATGAAAGCCTCAAACAGGCTCTGGTCAACGCGAGTGAAATAGACACAATGCTCATTATGCGGTCAGTCGGTACTCACAGAGTATGGACCAATGCTGCTGCCAAAAAGTGCGCCGAAATTGAGGCAACAGGAGCTAGTTTTGAAGAGATACTCAAAATAGTTGCCGGTGATAATTCCAGAAAGGTTTATTACGAAGGCGACCTGGATTGTGGCGTTGTTCCATGTGGACAAGCAATCGGGCAGGTTCATGATATCCCAACAGTGAAAGAACTGTTCGATGGGATTATCGCAGAGGCTACCAAAATAATAGAGGGTTTGGCCAATAGTTGAGGGAGAATTAGAAATACGATGAGCTATGAGGATATTCGATTTGAAGTGGCCGATGGTGTGGCGATCATCACTCTATATCGCCCCGATCATCTCAATGCTTACAGTGGGAAGATGGGAATTGAATTGGGCGATGCCTATCGAACCTGTGATGATGATGACAGTATCAGAGCGGTTGTATTGACCGGTGCCGGACGAGCGTTTTGTGCTGGGGCAGACATGAGTGCCGGAGAAGACACGTTCGCCAAACAGGATGTCACATCATTCAGTGCTGCCGGGGTTGATCCCCCAGCCTGGGAGGTTCGCAAACCAGTGATCGCAGCCATGAACGGGCACGCCGTGGGAATCGGACTGACTCTGGCTTTGCAGTGTGACATTCGGATTGCAGCGATCGAAGGCAAATATGGTGTGCTCCAAGTGCGGAGGGGCATGATGCCAGATGCCTATTCCCATTGGACTCTACCGAGACTTGTAGGGATGGAACGCGCCGCCTCTCTCTTGCTTACAGGTCGAAAGATCACAGGGGCTGAGGCGGTTGCAATGGGAATTGCCAGCCAAGCCTTACCTGCCGATGAAGTACTGCCTGCAGCCCTTGAGATCGCGAAAGACATTGCCATAAATACGGCTCCACTTTCGGTCGCAATCACAAAACGATTGCTATGGGAAAGCCCGAATCTCACTTGGTTTGAGGTAGGCCGCAAGGAAACCGAGTTACATCACCATTTAATGGGACGCGCGGATGCTATCGAAGGCCCCGTAGCCTGGCTTGAACATCGTCAGCCGCAGTGGAAACTGAGCGTGAAAAACGATTGGCCTGAATGGCCATAGTCCCATTTAGAGGTTGACTAGCAGACCGACCGTATCGATCGCTAGACACTCCATACCATATATCCTTACCATCCTCCTAAAGATTCTTTCTCAAATGGAAATCCCGAGCGGGACTTCTGTTTGCAAAACCTGTATCAAATGAATATAATGCAGTTCATAGACTCGTACAATACTGGTCGGAAACATGCTTTATAGGCTGAAGATTGAGCTTCAAATATTAAAGGTATTTCCTCGACAAATGTGCTCAGTATTTCAAATGGAATCCGGGCCTAACCAGCTTTTTATGGCCCTTTCATTGATATCCACACTAGATACCATTATCATTTGCAGGAAGTATATTCGATAATGAACCTAATACCTCGCTTGTTTAGATATAAATCATAACACTCCAGTATCTTATGAACAGGCAAAGTCAAGGAGGATAACAAATGAAGGCTCTGATTTTAAGTGGTGGCAAAGGCACGAGGATGAGGCCCCTCACCAACACCATGCCAAAACAGCTCGTTCCGGTTGCCAATAAACCGATTCTTTTCTACGTCCTCGATCAGATAATAGAGACCGGTATAGATGATATCGGCATTATTGTTTCCCCCGAGACTGAAGAAGGTATAAAAGCAGCCGTTGGAGACGGGTCTGCCTGGAACGCAAAAGTCACCTATATCTTTCAGCCCGAACCGGGAGGTCTGGCCCAGGCTGTTAAAATCTCTCGAGAATTCCTCGGGGATTCATCGTTCCTCATGTTTTTGGGTGATAACCTTATCGAAGGCGGTGTTAAAAACTTCGTCGATGAATTCAACACCCTTCACCCCGATGCACTTATCTTACTTAAAGAAGTACCGGACCCCCGTCTCTTTGGTGTTGCCGAACTGGGACCCACAGGCAAGATCATAGGAATGGTGGAAAAGCCAAAAGAACCAAAGAGTAACCTCGCTATTGTGGGCGTCTATATCTATACCGCAGATATCCACAAAGCCATTGACAAGATCAAACCGTCGTGGCGAGGAGAACTCGAGATAACCGATGCTATTCAGGAATTCATGGACATGGGTAAAGAGGTCAAGAGCCATATCCTCGATGGTTGGTGGCTGGACACCGGAAAGAAAGACGATCTTCTCGAAGCCAATCGTGTTGTGCTTGACGGCTATCTGCAGCGTAAAATCGAGGGCGAGGTAGATTCCGAAAGCCAGATAGTAGGCAGGGTAGAAATCATGCCAGGGGCAAAGGTGGAAAACAGTCTTATCAGAGGGCCGGCTTCTATTGGCCATGATTGCCACATCAAAGATTCGTTTATTGGTCCTTTTTCAAGTATTGGAGCGGGAACGGTTATAGAGAAATCTTCAATAGAACATTCGGTAATACTGGGTAATTGCCGTGTTGCAAACATGGAGCGCCTGGCTGATAGTATCATCGGTGGAGATACAGCAGTACTTCAGCGGCAAGGGCGACTGAAGGCGGTCAAACTCTTTGTTGGCGATAACGCCACAGTAGAATTATAAGGGAGCAAAAACGGTATTAAGATATGCCATTTACATTCGTTAAACAGGAAATTGGTGGAGTAATCCTTGTTCAACCCCAAGTCTTCGAAGATGGACGTGGCTTCTTTTTGGAGACTTATAAAATGTCAGATTTCGCTGAGGCCGGCATAGAGCGACTGTTCGTCCAGGATAATCACTCTCGTTCTATCAAAGGTACCCTTAGAGGGCTACATTATCAAAAACCACCATTTGAGCAAGGAAAACTGGTTAGAGCGCTCAGGGGGAAGGTTTTTGATGTAGTCGTTGACATCAGAAAGGACTCATCCACATTCGGGCAATGGTTGGGTGTGACCTTGTCCGATAAGAACAAGAGTATGCTATATATCCCAGAAGGTTTCGCTCACGGATTTATGGTCCTTTCAGACACGGCTGATCTCTTATACAAAACCACGAATGTCTATTCTCCCGAGCATGAATCAGGTATTATCTGGAATGATCCAGATCTAAACATTGCATGGCCAATCGAAGAACCCATTATGACTGATAGAGACACCAAATGGCCCACCTTGAAAAAGGCAGGTATCCAATGAAAGAAGATATCAAATCCAGACTACTCGTTACTGGAGGCGCCGGTTTCATCGGGAGTAATTTCATCCATTACATTCTTGGAGAACATCCTGAATGGACGATAACTAATCTGGATAGCCTTACCTACGCAGGAAACCTGGAGAACCTCAAGGATATTGAAAATGATCCCCGATACAAATTTGTGAAAGGCGATATCACAAACAGAGAACTCGTCAATCAACTGGTTGGCCAAGGTATTGATGTCATTGTCAACTTTGCTGCCGAATCCCATGTCGACCGGAGCATCATGGATGCCTCACCATTTATCCGAACCAATATTGAAGGAACACAGGTCCTCCTCGAAGCCGCTCGCGAATACTCTATTAAGCTGTTTCTTCAGGTTTCAACAGATGAAGTTTATGGCTCACTGGGTTCAACGGGCAAGTTTAGCGAGGAGACATCGCTTGCACCAAACAGCCCATATTCTGCCTGCAAAGCCTCAGCTGATCTACTCTGTCGCGCCTATTATCATACGCACGGATTGCCAATCAAAATCACCCGTTGTTCCAACAACTACGGGCCCTATCAATTTCCCGAGAAACTCATACCGTTGTTAGTTACCAATGCATTAGAAAATAAGGAAATCCCTGTGTATGGTGACGGAATGAACGTGCGTGACTGGATTCACACTGAAGACCATTGCCGAGCCCTGGATTTTGTAATCCAGCATGGCAAGGTAGGCGAAGCATATAACGTTGGCTCAGACAACGAGCAAACAAACCTCGATTTGGTTAAAGCCATCCTCGATATTATGGGAAAATCTCATGATCTAATTAAGTTCGTTACCGATCGCGCCGGTCATGATCTTAGATACGCAATTGATAACACTAAAATTGAAAGCGAGACTGGTTGGAAACCTCGGATTTCATTCGAGGAAGGTTTAAAAAATACCGTCAACTGGTACGTACAAAACGAGTCCTGGTGGCGCCGAATTAAAAGCGGCGAATATGCCGATTACTACCAGCAAATGTATTCCCAAAGATGAGAGTTCTGGTAACTGGTGCAAACGGACAACTTGGAACCGACGTCTGTAAAGCTCTGAAAAACGTCGAACTCTTCCCCTTTACCCACGATGATATTGAGATCAAGAGCCTTGATTCCGTGAGACAGGCTATCAGCAGTGGCCAACCCGATGTAGTCATTAACACCGCAGCTTATGTCAAAGTAAACGAGTGTGAAACCGAGCAAGATGAGGCCTTCGCTGTAAATGCTTTAGGCGCTCGTAATGTGGCTGTGGCATGTCAGGAAACAGGAGCAAAACTGGTTCATATCAGTACCGACTATGTTTTCGGTGGTGAGTTCGAGTATCGTTCGGTTCCCTATACTGAGTTCGATACTCCTATACCGCCAAATACTTACGGAAGAACAAAGCTTCAAGGCGATAACTATGTTCAGCACCTTTGCAACAGGCACTTCATTGTCAGATGCTCCGCTCTTTTCGGAATTGCCGGTTCTCGTGGCAAAGGTGCCAAGCACGGTAATTTTGTTCAGACTATCTTGAGGCTGGCTCAAGAGCAAGGCACGTTGAGAGTTGTTAATGACCAGATATGCTCACCTACCTACACAGTGGATCTTGCACACAAAATCGCTGAACTGATAACAACAGATTTCTATGGCATCTTTCATATCACTAACAAAGGGAATTGCACCTGGTACGAGTTCGCAACGCAAATAATCGAAATGGCGGGTCTTAGCACCCCCGTGATCCCCATCACTTCTGAGGAATATCCTCAGGAAGCAAAAAGACCTTACAATTCAGCACTGGACAACTATCACCTCAGACTTATGGGAATGGATGACATGAGACCCTGGCAAGAAGCCCTACCGTGCTTTTTTAAGGAACTAAAACTTGCATAGCACACCGATGCAAAAGGGGTCATTTTATCCTGGCATTTATATCCATCTTCTCCAATCAGCCGGCCCTCCTCGTGTCAACATTTTGCCAGTTCTATTCTCTACCACTCGGTTACATTTTAGATGATTCAATTCGGGGACAGTCTATTCTAATCCAAAGATGAGCCTGAAGGGGCAGTAATAATCGTTTCTTTCTTTGTGGACAGTGCGGATAAGTGGATAACCCGAAAGATCAAGCGACCCGGTTGGCAAATTTGGC
>JABMQN010000190.1 GCA_013203045.1 Chloroflexota bacterium | reverse complement strand
TCTCATTTGTTTTACCAGAAAGCATGGATGTAATAGCTGAGAAATTTACACAGGCATTGACTGAGAATCAAACCTCTGCCATGACTGAAATTAAAGCGCAACGCAAAGATGGAAAGATATTATCAGCCGAGTTGAATGCCAGGATAATTGAAGTAGGCGAAAGAAAAGCAATTTTAGCAACAGTAACGGATATTACCGAGCGCAAGCAAGCAGAAGAATTCAGGGAGGCCCTCTTAGCTGAGAAAAACGAACACAACAAATATCTTCAAGAAACCAATCTTCAACTTGAACGAGCTTATGACAACCTTGAGTGGGAGAAGACAGAACGTGAGAAGCTCAATGAAGAGCTTGAAGATAAAAACATTGAATTAGAACAAGTGATCTACGTGACATCCCATGATTTGCGATCGCCTATGGTCAACATTGGGGGATTTGGAAGAGAACTGGAAATGTCCACAGCCGACTTGAAAAAGATTGTTCACGACGAACAAGTGCCGCCTCAAATAAGGGACAAAATTCTGTCCATTGTCAACATTGATATAGCTGAATCACTCGATTTCATCCAATCAAGTGTATTGAAGATGGATAACCTTCTCAACGGACTATTACAGGTTTCACGTGCCGGGCGAATGACGCCCGACTTTGAAGAACTTGACATGAATGGTCTTATGTATGAGGCTCGTAATTCCTTTGAGCACGTGATACGTGAAAGAGTAATCAAACTCAATATCACCGATCTTCCCTCATGCATTGGAGATCAGGATCAGATCAACCAGGTCTTTTCCAATCTGCTGGGTAACGCATTGAAGTATCTGGACCCTAATAGGGTTGGGATTATAAATATTTCTGGCTTCAAAGATGAAGATCAAGTTGTTTATTGTTTTGAGGATAATGGCATCGGTATTCCGGAAGAGCACAAGGAAAGAGTCTTCCAAATGTTCCACCGGATAGATTTGGAGGTCGCATCTGGTGACGGTCTGGGGTTAACGATAATCAGAAAAATCTTAAACAAACACCATGGCAAAATATGGCTGGAATCTGAATATGGAGTGGGAAGTAAATTCTTCATTGCGCTGCCGGATGCAGCTAATATTAAGTACATGAACAAAGCGTATTCCGCTGAAAAATAAAATTTATAGAAGGGTCTTATGCCTAAAGTACTGATCGTTGATGATGATTTAACCTTTGTCAGGTTCCTCGAGCACAAGCTTTCTTCCGAGGGCTATGAAGTTGTAAGTGTGAATAACGGTGTAACCGTGATTCAGATAGCCCAAACCGAACGACCTGACGTTATTTTGATGGATGTGATGATGCCCGTAATGGATGGTTTCGAAACTTGCCAACGGCTTAAATCACATCCTACTTTAAATTCTATTCCAGTGATAATGGTAACGGCAAGAGACGATGAAGAAGATATCATCAGAGGACTGGATTTGGGTGCAACCGATTATGTTGCAAAACCGATAGTCATACCGGTTCTTTTAGCGCGTCTGCGGTCCGCCGTACGCACCACACTGGATGAGGTCGCTCTGTCTTCTGTAGCAGTAATCAGCAAAGAGCCGGAGATAATACCGTACGAGAGTGAAGAGAAGTATCGCCTTTTTATAGATAATCTCACTAACCCTTTAGTTGTGTATGATACCGACGGCATCATAATGCAAATGAATTCTGCTGCAGCTAACAACATCGGAACAACTGTGGACAATGCTATCGGCAAGCCAGTATGTGAATTAATTCCAGTATTTGACGAAGGAAACAGCGAGAGAATTCGCCAGATTGTTGAGTCAGGAAAAGGACTTGAATATGAAAGTGAGGTTTTGTTTCCGATAGGTCAAAGATGGGTTCGCTTAAACCTGCAACCTATAAAAGACTCCAACGGAAACGTTATTGCTATTCAAAGCATTTCTTATGATATCACTGATCGTAAAAATTGGGAGAGCACATTGCGTACCAGTGACGAGAGGTTCAGACGGTTCGCTGAAACATCTGTTGACATCTTTTTCCAAATCGATAAGAAAGGAAATATCCAGTATATAAGCCCCAAAGTCTATAGTTTATTTGGGCGCAAATCAGAAGATTTGATCGGACGACATTTCTCTGAAACCATGCCAAATGATGATATAGATTCGGCATCAGATGCGTTTAACAAAATACTCAATGGCAATGAAGTATCTAATCTATGCATCGGGCAAATGGATAAAAAAGGACTCATCATTCCTGTGGAAATAAATGCAACTCCTGTTATTGACGAAATTAGTGGGGAAATTATAGGTCTGCAAGGTGTGATGAGGGACATTACTGAGCGCAAGCAAGCTGAATATGAACTTCTGGAACACAAAGAACGATTGAATTCCGTTCTCCAGAACTCCCCAGATTTTGTAACGGAAATAGATCATAACTGCATTATCCAGTATATGAACCGAAATGTACCTGGATTTAGAGTGGAAGATACAATCGGAAAAAGTCTTTTCGAATTCATACAACCTGAAGACCACGAGGGTCTCCACAGCGCCATTAAGCATGTCTTTGAAACCGGCGAAATGTCCACAACTGAAACAGTCGCCACACCCCCAGACGGGCTGACCCGTAGTTTCGAGGCCCGCTTTGGACCTGTGAAGCACGATGGCAGGGTTGAGTCAGCAATAATGACCGCCACAGATATCTCAGAGCGTAAAGTTGTTGAGGAACAACAGTGCAAACTAAATAAATATCTCATCGAAAGAAACAGAGAGCAAGACCAGATCATCCACGCGAGCTCCCATGACCTTCGATCACCTGTACTCAACATTCAAGGTTTTACTACAGAACTCGATCTCGCCCTTAAGCAACTCACATCGGTTTTGGATAACGAAGACGTACCTCTGGAAATAAGAAACGAAGTCTCAGGCATTTTAATGTCCGATGTGTCTGAAAGCCTGATACAGATTTTAAGTAATTCCTCCAAGATGGATCAATTGATTACCGGTTTATCACACGTTTCCCGGGCAGGACGTCATGTCCCTGTCATTGAGGATCTTAATATGAATCATCTAATGGCCACTATCAAAAAGGATATCAAACCCCATCTTAAAATGAACGGGATCATTCTTGACATCGACGATCTGCCTTTCTGCAAAGGAGATAAGGAACAAATTAAGGTAGTTTTTACCAACTTAATAGGAAATGCAGTGAAATACCTTGATGCTGAAAGGAAGGGAGTAGTGAAAGTAACCGGGTGGAATGGTGGTGATGAGGTCACTTATTGCGTGGAAGATAATGGCATTGGTATCCGATCTGAATACCATGAGAAGATTTTTGAAATATTCCATCAGCTTAATCCAACGAATGATACTGGAGACGGTTTGGGACTTACCATTACGAATAAAATTCTGGGAAGGCATGGTGGAAATATCTGGATTGAATCTGAGCTTGGTTCGGGGAGTAAGTTCTTCGTTTCATTGGCGTCGGCAACTTGATAACAGAAAGATCCATATCTATGAAAAGGTATAATGAATGACTAATTTTACTATTGATGAGCTAACTGCAGAGACTGATAGGACGGTCCTTGTTGTTGAAGATGACAAAGACCTCAATCAGCTTATTAGCAGGAAACTTCGACGGGCAGGTTACAAGACAGATTCGGCCCAACGAGGTAGTGAAGCCATCGAAAAGATCGGCTCCAACGATATCGAGTTGCTCGTGCTTGATTACCAGTTACCGGATATGACCGCGAATGAAATGGTGGAATCTCTGAAAGAAATGGGGAATGAGATTCCCTTCATCATGTTAACAGGTCAGGGAAATGAACACGTTGCTGTGGAAATGATGAAGCTGGGTGCCCGAGACTACCTTGTGAAAGATCCTGAATCGATCGAAAGTTTACCTAATGTATTGCGTCGCGTGCTACGTGAATTATCAATGGAAATCAAACTGGGTTGGACTGAGTCCCAGCTAAGGGAAAGTGAAGAGAGATATCGTGACTTATTCGAGAATGCCAGTGATCTAATTCAGAGCATAGATAAGGATGGCAAGTTCGTATATGTGAATAGGTCCTGGCTCGAGGTACTGGGTTACGAGTGGAGTGAAGTAGAAGGCTTGAGCTTTTTTAACGTAATAGCCCCTAATCAGGTTGAATACTGCAAAGAGATGTTACTTCAAATCACACAAGGTCAGGAATTCAGGAATGTTCAGATTACTTTCATAACCAAAGACGAATGCGAGGTCTTTGTTGAGGGCAATGTTAGGCCCAGGATGGAGGATGAACAGTTTGTTGCCACCATAGGTATATTCCATGATATTACAGAGCGTCTTAAGTCTGACGAAATCATACGTAAACAAGCATATGATTTGAGCAAACGATTGAAGGAATTGCACTGCCTTTATGGACTTTCCAAAGCAGCTGAAGAACCCGGAACTACTTTGGAACAATTGATACAGTCGACGGTAAATCTCATTCCTTATGCTCTGCAGTATCCAGATTTCACTTGCGCTCAAGTTACCTTTGATAACCAGGTGTTTAGTTCAGGTAACTTCGCTGAATCGATGTGTCAAGAGTCCAGCGATATTATCGTCTATGGAGAACATGCAGGCACTCTCAAGGTTTGGTACACAGATGCTATATCAACAAATGATGGAATCCCATTTCTTGATGAGGAAAGGGAGTTGATAAATGCTCTCTCTGAACAATTAGCCCGTTTTATTGAATACAGGCAAGCTGAAGAAGCATTGATAGAGAGTGAGGAACGTTTCCGGCAAATGAGCGAACTTTCTCCATTCCCTGTATGGATTTGCAACTGCGATGGAAAAACAGAATACATCAATCCGCAGTTCACCATACTTTTTGGATACCCTGTTGATGACATACCTGCATGTAAGCCATGGCCTGCATTTATGCAACTGCACAAGGAGTGTGACTTTCCTATTGAGGATGTCCCACCACCTACGCGTGGCACAAATGTGGCAACCAAACAGGAGTTCGAAATGACATGCAAAAATGGCGATGTCAGAATCGTCAGTGTCCGGTCACTCCCTATGAACGATGAGAAAACATATATGGTCTTCCATGACATTACTGAGCCCAAACGGATCGAGCAAATGAAAACCGATTTCGTTTCCATGGTTTCTCATCAGTTACGAACACCTGTTGGTATTATCAGGGGGTATATTGACAACATGCTTTCCGGCCTGACCGGCGATCTGACTGAAAAGCAGATCCTGTACCTCAAGGACATGGAAGATATCAGCGCAAAGAACTACAATCTGGTTGCCGATTTATTGAATGCCTCCCGAATTGAGCGCGGGGTAATTTCAGTAGAGATCGAGCCGGTGGATTTGGCGACAATTATAGATCGGGCAACTGGTGAATATCGTGAGAGTATACAGGATAAGGGATTGAATCTTTTCATTGAATTCGAAAAGGAAGGGATTCAAGTTCTTGCTGATGAAGATAAGATGGTCGAAGCATTGTGCAACATCATCAACAATGCAGTGAAATTCACTTCGGAAGGATACATACGCATTCAAGCCGGATTAAGTGGTAATCACGCAACTGTTCATGTATCCGACACAGGAAAAGGCATGTCCGAGGATATTCTGGAAAAGTTGTTTTCTAAAAATCAGATTCTCAGTGGCAGTCCCACTCCAGATGGCGGCTCAGGTCTTGGCTTATATATTGCCAAGGAATTCATGGAATTACAGCATGGAGATATCTCTGCTAGTTCCGTTGAAGGGCAAGGGAGCTGTTTCCTTTTCAAGATACCTTTATTAAAACAAAATTCGCAAAATGGGGGAACAACATGGTAACCACTAATAGAGGCAAAATACTCATAATTGAAGATACCGCAGGTTTCAGGCGTGTCTATCAAGATGTTCTGGAATCTGAAGGATATGATGTTGTCGATGCGGATGACGGTATATGGGGATTGCAACTGGCTATAGAAGAAAAGCCTGACATGGTCATTCTTGACCTCATACTACCTGGAATGCATGGCTATGAAGTTCTTACAGAATTACGTGCCAATCCAAATACGAAGTCTATTCCTGTAATTGTCCTATCATCTTTGGGTGATGGTAAAGATATAAGACGGGCTATGGACCTGGGCGCGAACGATTATTCAGTTAAAGGATCGGTTGCACCCCGGGATATCCTAACCAAAATTCGTTTAGTACTCAATGAGACAGGAACTACACAGGAAGCTACAAAATATCAACTTTCTGTAAAAGAAACCATGGCAGACGCTTCTGAGCTATCCCTTGCATTGGGACTTAATGGCAGTTTGATGTGTTCCAAATGTCATGGGGAAATCATGGCGGAACTATTTCCAGATAATTCACGCGATCCGGGAAAATGGTTCTCAGCGCACTTTGTGTGTCCGCGCTGTAATACCAATTTTTGAGGTGTAGTTATGGTAAGTACAGTTGAGAAAGGAAAAGTGTTGATCATTGAGGATTCCGCAGGGTATCAGCGAGTTTACCACGATATTCTTGTATCTGATGGTTATACGGTTATCAGTTCAATTGATGGTAAGCTCGGACTGCAAATGGCTCTGGATGAAAAGCCTGATCTGATTTTGTTGGACCTTGTTTTGCCAGGCATGCATGGATTTGAGGTTTTGCGAGGAATTCGCGCGAATATCAGCACTGAACATATTCCCGTTGTGATTCTATCCGTATTGAGCGAAGGAGAAAAGGTTAGACAAGCAATGCAGTTGGGTGCCAATGACTATGCTGTTAAAGGGAAGATTAAGCCTATGGCAGTACTCGAAAAGGTCCAGTTGTTACTTGCTGAAGCAAAGTTGAAAGAGAAATGGATAGAAGCTTCAACAACTTCGAATGATAATACATCTACAGATAGTACACCTGCACAATACATGGAATCAAACAGGATAATGGCGTGTCCTTTTTGTCGCGGTGAGATGGTAATGAAAACTGTGGGTGAAGCCGGGCCTGTAGTCGTTTGTCCAAGGTGTGAATCTCAGTATTGAAAGCTGACGGGATGCATCTATGAAATTGGTCTTAGACAAGTATTCGTATCGATCTGGCGAGGATCTTTTAAATCGAAAGCCGGGGATAAGGCGTGAAATCGAAGTAGCTGATTTAACAAAGCGCTTTATACGATGTACGCAGTGGGCGCAATTGAATACAAACAGTCACAGGTGTGTCGGGTTGATAATTGGATTGGGAGGTGAATTATGACAACATCAGAGCAACAGATATCCCTATTGGTGGTAGACGATGAAAAGGTGGTGAGAGACATCATTTATCGATATTTCACCAAAAAAGGCTACGATGTTCTGACAACCAGAAATGGTCAGGAGGCCCTGCTTTTGGGTTCACGTGGTATGTTCGATATCATCATCCTGGATATAAACATGCCGGGGATAAACGGATTAGAGGTTCTTCATCAATTGAAAAGCAAGTACCCTAATGCCAAAGTTATCATGTTAACTGGTGTGGCTGATCCGGAAGCTGTTATTCAGTCGACAGCAGAAGGTATGGGGGCGTTAGCCTTCCTTAAGAAACCATGTGAGTTAACAGAACTGCAACGTGTGATCGATAAAGCTTGCGATCGTAATTGATTTCTGAATTCCCAAAATTAGGTAGATCTTGCAAATCTGATTAAGGCGATGACATTGAATATCGTATTAATAAGCGGTTTGCATCAGGGAGGGTAAGGTTATGAAATTGGATTTAGAGAAATTCTCATTTCGGTCTGGTGAGACACACCTAAATATAAAAGCGGAAATAAAACAGGAAATTGAAGATATCATTCTGGCACAGAGCCCCGTAATTACCAAGTGGTCACGTGATGAGTATCTTCGGATCATACAAGCTGATTTTGCTGCAAAAGGATGGCTGATTCCGCCACCAATAATGGACAGAAAAAGTGGCAAATCGGCTCCTCTGATGGACTTTGTAAAAGATCGTGTTGGTATTAAGCTGGGATTACATTCTGCTTCTCCTCAGGTAGAGTTACTCCGGTTTCAGAAAGCTCAGGAATATATTGAGACGCAAATTGACCTGGGAGTATATATTTGTACCACAGCTAAAAGTCAACAAGAATTGGGAAAAGCCTCTGGCAAACCATGGTCGGGGCCGAATTTTCATAACGTTGTTCGCGGGCTTAAACAACTCAACAGAATGTTAACTGTCCCTGTATGCATTATTGGGCTGGATGTAGTTGAAGCTCCGGTTAGAACTATCGATATTGATACCACGCCTCCTTCATTAATGAAAGAGTTTATACTATCATTCCTGGAGGAGCAATACGGTAAACGTATAGATAAAAATGTTCGTGTGCTGGGTAAAAGGGTGGATGAAGTGTTCGATGGTGTGCTTAGACTTCAGGAAAAAGATGTAATTCTTGCTTTAGAAATCAGCCGAAGTTCCGGCAGGTTCCCTACAAGGTTACTTTCAGATTCTATTGGGACTTTCCTTGAAGCAGTTCGTGAATACAAGAAAATCACAAGACCGGAGACCTGCCTGAGATTTGTATTGATCGGTGAATTCAGTTCCTCCTTCATTTCAGGCGTTTTCGGTGACGCAGGGGTAGCATACGGATGGACTGAGGATATGGAAGTTGAATATGAGGCCCATACATATGATGAGTTCGAGGAGTATCTTACCAAGAAACGTGAGGCTCTGTTAAGCCAGTAAAGAAACCGATACATTTGGGAAGCGGAGGCATAAATGTCCACATATGATATTAAACGATCAGTCCTGGTAGTGGATGATGAAGAACCGCTACGTAGTGCAATATGTGAATACCTGTCGACTGCAGGGTACGACGTTGTTGATGCGCACAGCGGTGCAGATGCGATATGCAAAATTGTGCATGAGAACTTTGATGTTATCATCTCTGACGTTAGGATGCCTGAGCTTTCAGGATTTGATCTGATACATGTGATAGATAAACTGTGCGACAACACCATTGTAATCCTGCTGACAGCGGTACCTGATCCGGATGGCAACCTCACAGAATTGGCCAGAGAAGCAGGTGTTTATGCCTATTTGAGCAAGCCATGTAAATTGAAAACCCTGAAGGATACTCTGGAGCAAGCTTTTGCTGACAAAGCGGCTGCCAGTGATTTTCTACAAGCTTCGATTGAACCAGCCCCGGAATATTCATCTGACACGCAACAAACAGACGTTGAGCCTGAGTCTTCTCAAGTCTGCCCAAAGGAAGAAGAAAAAGAGGATGAAGATAATTGTGAAACCATTGATTCGGAACAATCGAGCTCTGCTACTGCATCCAATAAAAAAACAAGTCGACCAAGCCATGTTTCCCTTGCCATTGAATCAATCATTACTGATCCCAATCAGACTCCGTTGCAGGATAAGGATGAGGTAACACTATCACTAAAGCGATACTCTCATCATTATGGCGATCTCAAATTGAATGCCAATGCTGCAATTAAAAGAGAGATTGAGGATTTGGTTTTGAATCCAGGCGGAGATATTCGCGAACTATCACCACAGTCCTATGTCACATCATTATCCGAGGATTTCATATCGAAAGGATGGGAACCCGGAGTATCAATCTCAATAATAAAAGATGAAATGGTTCAACCCCTGGACTTTATCAAAGATGGTATTGGTATCAAGTTCGGATTCCAAAGTACAACCCTTCGTATGGTCCTGACAAACATGCAAAAAGCCTATAAATCGAAAGAATTTAGCCTCGATGTCTGCATCCTTGTGATTCAAACAGGTAGCTCCCAGAAATACCTTGTAAAGAAAACGGGCAAACATTGGTCCGGGGCTTCATTCGATGAAGCCGTCAGAACCCTTAAGAATATACAGCGTCAGCTCGATGTACCTATATGCATTCTGGGACTCGATATTGGCGGGTCCATTGAAGGGTATGCAGTTGAAGCAGCCAGCTATGCACGTAACGCGATTCAAGACTTTTCTGAGGATAGCACTGGCAACATCATTAAAAAGCAATATAATTTGGGTGAAATGTCATCTACTCAAATAAAACAATCCGTTCTTGATTACCTTGAACACAAATATGACAGAACAATTGAGCGAAACGTAAAAGTTCAGGGTAGAGACGGGCTTATGGGTGTGGATGGCTTGATCCGGCTGGGTGCTGATGTAATTCTTGAAATTGAAATGACCAAGAATATCGGCAGTTCGCATGCTGTCGCCCTTTCCAGCATTAGCGATGATCTTGCCAAACCACTTAAAGACTACCAGCGTATCACCGGAAGAAAAACGGTTCTGCGGTATGTTTTATTGGGCGGATTCACATCCGGTTATCTTAGAGATTTAGATTGGCAAATAGACAATGCATACATTACGGATAACAAGCTAATTATTGATTATGAATTACTGTCATTCGAGGAAGTAGGGATACGAACTCATGATGGGATGAAAAGCGTTCGAGTGCCAGATTAGTCTGTATATAGCCATACCAATGCAAGTCCGGAGTATTCCGTGGAAGATATTATTAATAAAACACTAGTCCCTGCCAACGAAGCATCTGATGATGGTCAACTGACCAATGAATCGGTTGAATTGTGTCAGAATTTTGCTGAGGTAGAAACGGATCAAGTCGCCTGGGATATTGTACAAAAAGTGTCTTCGCGATTGATTATACTCGAGGAACGCAACCAGCTTATGACAGAACTTTTAGATAGTGTGTGTGCAGAGTTGCGTACTTCATTGGCTGGCATCAAAGGCCTTTCCGGGAGCCTCATACAACATGATGTAGAATTGGAAGAAACGACCCGTCAAGATTTTCTTGAGACTATCGAACAAGAATCAGATTATCTTTCTTGCATAGTCAACGATCTCCTGCAAACATGGCATATGGAAGCTGGTACTTTCAATTTACAGAGAAAACCCACGTCATTCTCAGTAATAACTGGACAGGTTATTGCCGTAATGAAATTATTGACCCGCAATCACCAATTCGAGACTAACATTGAGGATTGTGAGGTTTTGGTAAATGTTGATACCGGTTACATAGCCGACGTCATTATAAAATTGGTAGAAAGAGCGGTTATGTGTTCTGATCCCGGGACACGAATTCATCTCGAATTTGAAGAGACCAATGATGAGATAGTAATAAATGTGACTGACTGGAGTAGAGGCGTGCCAGCTAAGGCGATCGAGAAGATATTTGATAAATATCATAATATGAATACTGACGCTAGCGAACGAAAGAGAGATGTCGGTTTGAGTCTGGTAGTATGCAAGCGAATAATTGAGGCCCACGACGGGAGAATTTGGGTTGAGAGCAAGCCTGGCAGAGGATGTAAATTCGGTTTTTGTCTACCTATTGCACAGGGTATAGACTATGATATTAGCTCTTTCCCAGGTTTGACAGGTTGATTTCAAAGGAGGCACGAGATTAATGGAAACCACATATGCAAATGAGAAAGTAAGGGAAGAAACTGGGACATTAATCCTCGTGGTTGAAGATGATGAAGGTCTGAACAATCTGATTAGCAGAACCCTTGAACGCTCTGGTTTCCAAACTATATCGGCACTTCAGGGTAGCACCGCCATCGAACAGATTTTGTCACATGACAGCGTAATGATTGTTCTGGACTATCAGCTTACAGATATGACCGGAAAATAATTAATAGAACAATTATTGGAAATGGGAAAGGTTGTTCCTTTTGTTATGGTGACCGGTCAGGGAGACGAGAGAACCGCGGTTGAAATGATGAAACTCGGTGCCAGGGATTATCTGGTTAAAGATACTGGTTTCATGGACCAATTGCCACGTGTTGTCAGTCGGGCCCTTGAAAATGTTAACGTAGAAACGAAGCTCGCACATGCAGAGGAGGAACTGCGTCATAGTCAGAAGCGTTTCAGGCAAATGAGTGAACTTTCTCCATTTCCTATCTGGTTCTTGACTGCCAATGAGCAAACAGAGTACATGAATCCTCGGTTTACTAAAATATTTGGGTATACTGCTGATGATTTGCCAAACATTACCCAGTGGTTCGAACAGGCTTTTCCCAAGCCCGACGAACGGGAAAAAATGAAGCTATCTTGGGAGAAGGATCGTTCTACCCTTAGTGACCTGGATTCGGTGAAATATGAATTCAATGTTATAAGTAAGGATGGCAGCACCAAGACCGCTACTATGCGATTATTGAAAATGGAAGACCAAACACTATATTTGGTTTTCCATGATATAACAGAAACTAAGAAAGCTGATCAGTTAATTCGAGATCAATACGACGAAATCGAAGTGCACGCTTATGAACTTGAATCATCTAACACAGAGTTGAAACAGGCACAGGAAAAACTCACTACTGCAAATAGAGAACTGCATACAACTTTAGATGAGTTGAGATCCAGCCATGACCAACTGTTACAATCAGCAAAGTTGGCTGCAATTGGGGAACTTGTATCCGGAGTTGCTCACGAACTTAACAATCCGCTTTCAGCCGTGGCCATGCATACAGAGCTGTTAGGCAGTAAAGTTTCTGACGAAGACGCAATGAAGCATATAGATACTATCAGTGGACAAACTGAACGTGCTATTTCAATAGTCAAAAACCTGCTCTCTTTTTCCAGAAAACAGGAACCCCGAAGAGATTTGGTTTCGATCAATCAAGCAGTTGAGAGTAGTTTGTCTCTGCGTTCTTATGACCTGAATCTTGATAACATCGAAATAACCCTCGAACTTGATCGGAATAATCCAAAAACATTAGCAGATTTCCGTCAACTGCAGCAAGTATTCCTCAATCTTATCAACAATGCGGCTCAGTCTATGAGTGAGGCTCATGGAAGAGGGAAGCTTGTTATTGAGTCGCATACGGTTGGCGATATGGTTAGAGTATCCTTTTCAGATGATGGTGCAGGTATACCTGAAGGCAAGAAGGAAAGAATATTCGAGCCGTTCTTCACTACCAAAGATGTGGGCAAGGGAACCGGACTAGGATTAAGCATATGCTATGGTATTATTGAAGAACATGGTGGTTGCATACTTACTGAAGACACAGATGGTGGTGGGGCCACATTTGTAGTGGAATTGCCTGAAACACTTGAAACGTTTGAAACGTTTGATTGCCCGCTATAGTATCTCTCGCGCATAATAGAGTAACACGGCACGGATTTTCCGATTTCGTGTTTACCATGACTCCTCCTTCCCCATGAACGATTGCATAATCGCCAAAGGAAAAGCTAGTTTCGTGTCATACATCAAGTGACGGATAAGCTGATTTTTTAATTTGTTTCGGCCAAGTCAGATTGTGAAGGGTTGGGAGCACTAACAGCCGACATCTGATAGCTGACAGCACACTAGTCCCCTTAGCTATTCGGTCACCAAGTAATGGTATCTCCTCATCCCCTTAGCAATGCGCCCCTAAATTTTGAACACCAACCATAAACGTCTGGGGGGGAAACACGCAGACAATTTACAGGTCGGCACTGTTGTTATGTTAGTGTGAACACTATATATTTGGTGCACCCTGTGGGGTCCACAGAAAAATCGAACATTAACAACTGAGTACCACTGGAGTCGAATGCGGCTTCTCACACGTGTCGGTTCCGTGGACTCTGTGAGGTTCAAGCAAGGAGGAATCCTGGTTTGCACAAACACGGTCAAAGGCATTACGTGGATTACTAATCCTTATTGTCAGTGTATTCAGTCTCATTCCCTGACAAATAGGGGTGCCTTCTCGGTGCCCCTTTTTATTGTGGGAACAGCCAAACCATTCATATCCCAATTCGTTTTCTGTCTCATAAATAATTTCGGAATTGCTGTACTTTAATGTACTGGGGCAGCAATACCACGAACTAAAGCAACAAATATTCGAACATCAAAGGGGGACGTTCGATAGAACCAATAGTTGCTTGCAGACGGAAAAAGTAAAGGAGGTGTCAAATGGCATCTATCTACTTCGTCGGACCGTATTCCCCTATCATGTGTGGGATAGCAACCTACACTAACTCTCTCACTAAAGAGTGCTCTGATCAAAAGTGGGGCGTAATAACATTTAACCTGGAAAAATATGGCGCCCCACTTACAGACGACATCGTATCGGACTATGACCACGTCTGGTATGGAATTTCGGGCCGAGAGAAATTCTCGTCTTTGGACATCCAAAACGGCCTTTACAAGCTTCGCGCAAAAAAAACGGATTCTGTATTGTGGATCCAGCATGAAACAGGCATCTGGCCTAATCTGGATAGGTTTACCACAATGCTAAGTGACCTCAATATTCCAAAAGTACTTACTTTTCACACCCTTCACTTTCAAAGCCATGAAACTCCATGCGGCCTTCGACGGTCTCAATATCTCATGCTAAAAAAACTGCTTCCACACGTGGATGCTATTACAGTTTTTAGTTACGGAGTTTATTTAGCGGTCATATCGGCATTTCCACAGTATTGTTCCAAAGTGCATATTATGAAGCACGGTGTTCACTCTTACCCTAAGACAAAACGCCTGAATCGAAAGGAAGCCAGAGTAAAACTCTGCGATTTTTTACTTAACGAATCTGAGCTTGACCAGAATACAAAGGAAGTTCTGATGAGGAATCGCATCTTCACTGATCCCGATGCCGTGCTGTTGGGTCAGACCGGATTCTTATGTCATCATAAAAACTCGGAAGCTCTCTATTCTGTTCGAGACAACCTCCAGAAACTTGTTCCTGATCATAGGATCGTAGCTATTCGGATAGGAACGGCTAGAGACAAATATCAGAAAACATATGCTAAACAACTGAAGTCTGGATTAAATAGTCCTGATACTATCCTTCTGGAAACCTGGTTGCCGGCCAATATGCTTCCCATGGCACAAAGGGCTTTTGATCTCAATTTTTATTGGCCGGAAGAATGTACCCAGAGTGGGGTAATGTCTCATGTACTCGGATCCGGGGCAGTCATCGCTGGGCGTGACTTAGAGGGAGTTGGTGAAATGCTCAAGGACGCGGGTCAGATCGCCGATACGAATATTGATAGTCTTACACTGAAAATCAGGGAATTCGTTCTCAACCCAGAATCAGGAAAAAAGCTGGAAAAGAAAGCTCAGGTTTATGCAAATCAGTATTCATGGTCCAATCAGGTTCAGCGACATTATGCCTTATCACAGGAAGTATCACACAAGGTGCCAGCCTTGGAGTTGTTATCTAGATTTGGTGAACGTTCGCTGGAATTGATGAACGAAGTACCCACCTATGCTAGCATGTGGTAACGATGCACCCATGTGGGTAACTGATAAGAAATGAATAACTCAACTATTCTTGTAGTAGACGACGATCCAACCTTGCTAAAATTCGTAGGTGCCAATCTAAGAGCACAGGGTTCAGAAGTTGTAACTGCTGAGAATGGGGAATCGGCACTCAAAGCCTTTGAAGAAGAATCGTTGGATTTGGTGATATTGGACATAATGATGCCAGACATGACTGGCGAAGAAGTATGTCATAGAATTCGAAAGCAATCAAGCATACCTATAATAATACTTACAGCAAATGATAATTTAAACGATAAAGTACAACTACTCAATCAAGGTGCAAACGACTACATAACCAAACCTTTTGTGATGCAGGAGCTTCTGGCTCGTGTACAAGCACGACTGCGTCGCAACCGCGGTGGCATTGCCAAACCACAACCTCAGCCATAATGATGGTTAGAATATGGCCATACTTTAGCTAGCATTTCGAAAAGGGGTGAAGTAGAAATGAAAAGCGTAACTATCCTCTTGGTAGATGACGACCCTGTAATCCTCAAGTTTGTTGCTGCAAATCTCAAAATACGTGGTTTCAATGTAATAACTGCGGAAAATGGGGAAACTGCTCTCACCATCTTAGAAAAAACTATCCCTGATTTGGTGCTTCTTGACTTGTTAATGCCTAAGTTGGACGGTATGGAGGTCTGCCGGAGAATACGAGAATGGTCCAGTATGCCAATAATCATACTCACAGCTGTAGGAGAACCCAGCAAGATGATAGAACTTCTGCATCTGGGTGCCGATGATTACATTACCAAACCCTTTGGCATCGATGAATTGATGGCCAGAGTGAAATCCATCCTTCGCCGGGAAAGTGCAAAAGTGGCCAAGAGATCACTCGTTCTATCTGGTGGTGAGCTTAAAGTCAATTTGAATGAACGGCATGTAACTGTAGGTGAACGTGAAGTCAGTTTGACTCCAACAGAATACAACATTTTACGCCTGCTGGGATTAAATGCAGGCAAAGTTCTATCCCATGAGATGCTGCTTTCAAAAATATGGGGCCCTGAGAATAGCAAGGAAATGGAACTCCTGCGCGTATACATTGCTCGCTTGAGGAATAAGCTCGAAGACAATCCCAAAGCCCCTAAATATATTGTCACCAAACCACGTATTGGTTACTGCTTACAAGGTCTGCAACCCAGGGATCTCGCAGAAACTCACCTTTAAACTTTGCCGTCCAGATTGCCACGTGCATGCAACTATCTTGGCACTTGTCTTTTTTGTGATTCAGGTTACATCCATCTCTTCGGATGCTTCGATATCTGCTGCGATAGAACATGAGTTCGCATCTTCCGATTTTAATATCATCTCCAGGCAGTCTTTGAGGTGAATGTGTCTTCTACCCTTCCACCCATCTATGTCGATGAAATACGTATTGGGCAGGTTGTTACCAATTTAATCTCGAACGCCACTGCATATTCTGAACAGGGCACCAAGATCGTTTTGGAAGCCCATCGATCCGATCAGGAAATTGTTGTTAGCGTGACAGACCAGGGTATCGGCATTCCTTCAGAATATATTGACAAGGTATTCGATAGATTCTACCGCCTTGAAAGTGGTATTGCTCGCAAAATAGGTGGCACCGGCTTAGGATTGTCAATCTGTAAAGGGATCGTTGAACAGCATGATGGTAGGATTTGGGTACAGAGTACGCCTGACGGCGGCTCGAAATTCAGCTTCAGCCTGCCGATTGCTGAGGATTCGTGAATCTTAGACAATAATAGCAATCCTTATTAAGAAGAGGAGAGCCAGACTTTGGTATCTGACCCTCCCCAACCACTGAACTCTGAAAGGCATCGCACTGTCCCCCCCAAGACCCCCATAAGTCCCTCAAAGCCGGCCTTTTCCTGAAGAGCAGATTATAGCATTATGAAGTCGTTTTTCAATTGTGGGAAATACGGGTTTTTTTGATGAAATTGTACTAACCTTTTTGATTAGCTAAATCAAGAGGTTTCTCGCCCTCCCAGAATTTCCACCATAAGAACCTCGTCACCTTAGCTTTCACATACGGCTTATATCCCATGGCCTCCATTACTTTTATTAACGACTCTCTCTCATCCCAAAGTACGCCGATAACCACCTTGCCTCCATTTTTTCGAAAGAACGGGTCTGAGTTGAAGTAGGTGCTATATTTCAAGAGCCCCATCCCCAGGTATTTAGGGTTTACCCAGGGGCCTTGAGCGTATCTTTCACCGCGTGAGAAATCAATTTTGTGACGGTAATACTTAACCCTGTGAATGGCTTTTTCTGACGGTATTACCCACATGATGAAAGCCAGCTCCTGACCAGCGAATCCACACAGCGCAGTAGCTCCTTCATCCAGCAACTTCGAATAGTACTTCAATTTCTTGTTATCGAAGGTAGGCCAATACCGAAACATGAAGCCTTGTGCCTCAAGCCTTTCAGCTTCCTCATGCGAGGAGATGTTTTTAAAGCTCCAATTCTCAATATCTGGCTTGAAGTCAATCTCGTTCAATTCAGTGTTATCTACAATTTGCCTTGCATGGATGACGAAGGTCCTGCGCCAGAAAACGGGTGTCAGTACGTATGAAATCGTTCTTCTGCACAGCATCAACCATCCGCGTTCCTTCCGGATTGCTTCCTCTCTTTCGAGAAACCAAACTAATTTGCTGCGGATAACTGTTATTGGATTTGACATATGGAAAAGCGGAAACTGCAGATTGAGGCAATGTTAGTTTAAACGGTAAGTTATATTATATTATATGATGTCGCGTTTTGTCTACACATTTTTGTCACGGTCTGTTGATTTTTACCAAAATCGTAGATGACTGAGGAAGTCCTACGAGGGTTGATAAGCGGATCAACAGAAAACATTAACAGGAGGACAAGATGAGGAAATATAGATTCAAAAAAATTGGCTCCCCTTTATTGAAACATTTCGAACCCTTTGCCTTATAC
>JABMQN010000189.1 GCA_013203045.1 Chloroflexota bacterium | reverse complement strand
GTGGAGCTCGGACTTTCCTCCCCGATGCCGTATGAACGGACACCAGAGCGGCCACCCGGTTTACTTGGTCATTTGTGATGCAGGTTTTGGTGGAGATAGGGGACAAAAGGCAGAACCTTCAAAATGATCTTTGCTCTACCCAACTAAGCCCATCACTCCGACACCGTCGATTCTACCAATCCGGCACTCAACATGCAACCCTGCTTAAAGATCATATCAAGACTGGTTAGCACACAGTGTTCGGGACGTGGAGGGCGGAAATCCAAATCCTCTCTCACCGACCATTAGTCCTTCAACATACACACAACACTTCTTCTCGATCCATCACCATCAGTAAATGTTCCAAAAGAGATATCCCGATGCTCTCTACAAATATGATGTCATGAAGTCTGGTGTGGTGCATGGTGCAAAATTCACGTGCTCCGAAACCACTGCATTTGCGCACTTATGATTACAAAATAGTATGATGTTTTGTGACGTTTTGTGTCACTGTATTCGCCGTCTTGTTTTGTCTCATAGCTTCGTTCCTGGTATTTATTTCCTACGGCAAAATGCACGAGCCGGTACTTTCTAGCTATTGTTATCGGTGGCGTTTACATTTAGTTTATAAATTAGGACGCGCAAATTATACACAATTACGGAACGAATATGAAACTCACCTTCAAAGCAAACATGAATTCTGAATCATACGTGAACAGAATGAAGATATGCCTGATAAAGGGAAACCAGAAAGGATTCTCGCTTGCCGAATCACTGGTAGCTTTGGCCATCTTGGGATTGTCCGGGGCTGCACTTATTGGCGGACTGATGACTCTCAGCAAGACCACACCTCTGGCAGATGAACAAAGTACCGCCCAGAATCTGGCTGAAAACCAGATGGAATATGTGTGTGTTCAGGACTACGACTTTATCAATGATCCTCCGCAATATGAACTAATTTCAGATATCCCCGAAGGCTACAGCATTACCAATACAGCCAATCGTCTGGACCTTGAAGGGGATGGAACTGATGATGACGATGGTATTCAGAGAATAGTAGTTGTCGTCACACACCATGGCGAGACTGTCAATACATTAGAAACAAACAGGATAAGACGATGACACTTTGCAAAGAACTTTCGAAGCTGCTTTCAATCGTGAACAAGGGTCAGAAAGGGTTTACTCTTACTGAATTGCTGGTGGGTCTTGCCATAACCGGTGCTATTGGTGGTGGCATCGCAACAACTATCATCCAGACGAATGACACCGTCATCAGAAATCGTAACCACCTGGACTGTGTCATTCGGGTTCACCAGGCAGGGTACTGGATTCAAGTTGACACCAAAGCTGCGCGAACAGTGGAGCTGGATCCCGGAGATACGGGGTTACCTGTGACATTGAACTGGTACGACTGGGAAGACAGGGAATTCGAGGTCACGTACGATGTAGTGGCAGATGAATTACAGCGCAACCTGTCTATTAACGGCAACGAAGTGAGCGCCATGACCATAGCCTCATCGGTTATTTCGGGCTCGACTTCAACTTCCTGCAGGTTCGTTGATACCGATGCCCCCCCTGATGGCATGGGAGATGTACTTGTTTTTACGCTCACAGTTACTGAAGGCAGCGCCCAAAACCAGAAAACGGAGACCAGAATATTCAAATTTGAACCGAAAACGGGCTGATATATCCTACAAGTAAAAAGGTTAACTGACGAAATGATGAAGTATCTGAAAAAAATGCCGCAAGAAGAGACCGGGGGAGTTATGGTCCTGGCCCTGTTGATGCTGACCATTGGCAGTCTTCTGATCATTCCTATGATGGCCCTATCTGACAGCACGCTTGACGCTTCGCAGATGTATCAGCGAAAGACTGCCGAGATCTATGCGGCCCATGGGGGTTTAGAAGAGGCCCTTTGGCATGTCAAATATGGTGATTTTGAGGGGGTTATTGAGGACCCAGCATATGACAAATATGATTTCGATACGTCATGGGGTTACACCCTGTCGGACCAGCTTAATAATATGGATGTCGATATCTCTTTGAGGAATGTCTGGATTCCAAAAGACATCACACCTCCGGATTCAGATGAGGCGAGGGGAATTATCGAAGACCACAAACTGGTAGTCACCGGCGGCATCCGTGATACGTCGACCTACGAAATTAAGATCGCTTATTATCCGGAAGCCGGGGATTCAGATTTGATAATGGAAACCATTGGAATATGGCTTCCGCACGGTTTTACCTATGTGACAGGCAGTAGCAACCTCGATGAACTGGTTGCCCCATTACCGGCATATTACACGGTGCCGGTGATTGAATCCTATTGTGGTGGTGAAGCTATTGTCTGGAGTTTCGATAGCACACCTGTCGAGATAACCGATCTCCCGGGCGCTGATCCGGCAGATACCCCGATAGAAGCCAGGATCACATTCGAATTCACCTCCCTTCAGGAAGGGGCCAGTCTCGATGCGGTCTCGTGGGTGACAACCAGCGGTGTGGGTGGTATCGAGATGGCCTGGGATGCCAATACCAGGATTTACCATATAATATCCTCAACTGACAGCGCCAGTATTGAATCCTATTTGGCCAAGAGCGAGCTGCGGGACCTGGGCTCAGCCATAGATGGGGATTATCGAGCCATAGGCAACAGTTTGATGCTAGACCTGGTCCCGGATGCTGGTGGACCGGAGAGAGATACACTGCTGGAAAAGAGTGAAGCCGCAGTCGACGATATTCCATCTAATGCTCAAGTGGAGGCAGCCTATCTTTACTGGACAGGATGGCTCGAGAATCCCATTACATTGGATGACATTTTCAACGACAATTGCAGCAACTTCATCCAGGACCAGATACCGCCCCACTCACCCATCGATGCAGCGTGGTCCGCCGGTAGTTACTGGACTCTCAATGACCTATTTACAGGCCATGCCACCGGCTCCTCTGAAGATGATAGGAAGCTCACCATGAGTTCCACTGTTGACCTGAGTTCATATTCCCCGGGAGAGATCACTGTTTCATGGGACCAGGATGAGGATGGATATCTGGAATCTAGTGATTGTATGAGGTATTACTTTTATGACGATGCAGGAAACTGGGACGACCAGGGTACGGCTTTCTGCGATGACAACCCCTCCTCCAGCTACAGTGTCACTATTAATGATGATGAGTACTTGCACCAGAACTTCAAGATCAGATTCTACTTGGGTGACTTTAGTGGCAGCGGGGAATACTGCTATATCGATAATATTAAAATAGCGGAATCCATATGGGCGGATACTTCAGTTATATTTGAAATAGATGGGACCCAGGTTTACTGGGACGACGGTGAACCCAGCGAGGGCGTTGAGGAAATAACCGCCGATGAGTATCAGGTGATGCAAAATGTGATGAGCGGCAATCCTCATGGCTACAGCTACTCATGTTTTACGGATGTGACCGGACTGGTCCATGAGTTCGCCGAGGACGAGGCAGGCGGGAACGTCACTGGCAATGGAACCTACACCCTCGGAAGTGTGAGTGCGGATTTAGAGGATCAATGGGCCTATGCCGGCTGGTCGCTGCTCATCATTTATACCAGTGCCGAGACGGCGGGACATCAAATCTATCTGTATGACGACCTGATGTATTGCGATGAGAATACGAATCTCGATTTTGATCAGGATGGTGAACCCGGCGGTATAGTAACCGGTTTCATGGTTCCGGAGCAAATTGAAGAGGAAACCGACGCAGCCAGGCTGACTTGCTTCATTGCTGAAGGGGACAACTGTTACGACGGCGATTACATAGCATTCAATGATACCAAGCTCTGGGATGGCACCAATACGAAGATGGAAAGCCTTGAGAATGTGTGGAATGGTCAGTCCGCGGGGATGAGCTGGGATGGTATAGATATCGATACATTCGATATCACCTGGGACAGCGGACTGCTGGAACCAGGGGACACGTCAGCTCAAATTGACATGGTGACTGATATTGATTCATGGAATATGATATATATCATCCTTTCCTTCAGGAGCAACGTAGAGACCGGCGGTTACATGTCTTATCTGCTGGATTTCTGATGGTCTGCCGTTTGGGAACCATGACCATGTCAAAAGCAATAACTCAAGATTTATACATATTTCCCGAGGAGGATGCAATGATTCATCAGCCAGTGCAGGACCTGCTTGAAATCATACGCCTAACAGAGAGCGTATCGGCGCAAGTTCATGGCGTATATGATAATGATACCATCTTTAAGATAGTTACAGATCAGTTTGCCAGCTCAAAACGATATATCGCCAGCGTATTACTCCTCACAGATGATGGCTCCTGCCTTTCCCTTCACGAGTCATCTATTGGCAACAGGGTGATAGGGGCAATGGAAAAGGCAGCCGGGGTATTTAAGGAAAACTACATAATAGAACTTAATAAATCAACCATCTTCTCACAGGTAGTCAAAGACGGCAGAACGGTTCAGGCCACCGCTTCGGATATCTTGCGTGAGTTATTACCAAAGCCGCTGACCTCAGTACTCGTTAAGATATTGGGGGTTGGAGAGCAACCCTCCATCTTAACCCCGTTACACACGGGTGGAAATACCATAGGGGTGCTCGCATTGAGCGCCCCGACTTTAGCCGAATACCTGACTCCGTCGGTGCAAAATCTAGCTCATCACATTTCGATGGCACTAGAACTGGCCGACGAGTATTCACAGCGTGAAAGTGCGGAGAGCGCCCTGCGGAAGAACGAGGAGCGCTTCCGTTTCCTGGTTGAGAACTCGTCCAATGGCATCGCTATTCTGGATCCGAATGGATCTATCCTATGTGAAAGCCCCGCCAACCATTGGTTGTTGGGCTATGAACCTGGTGAGTCACCTGGCATTACCATGCTTGACAATATTCACCCCAATGACCAAACGAGACTTTCGCAGACCTTCATCGAACTGCTGGACAAGCCGGGGCACACGATTTCGGACATCTTCCGGGTCCGGCACAAAAGTGGCTCATGGCATCTGCTAGAGGTTACGGCCACGAATCTACTGGGGGAGCCCAGTGTCTGTGGGGTTGTGGTAAACTTCCGGGATATCACCGACCGAAAGCAAGCAGAGGAGGCCCAACGCCGCAGTGAAAGTTATTTAAGAACCATCATTGAAAACATGCCTGACGTGATCGTGATAGTCAATGCGGAAGGAACGATACTATACAGGAGTCCTTCAGCAAAATACCTTTTTGGTTATGCCAGCGATGAACCAATCGACAAGAATGCTCTTGATTTCATCCATCCGGACGATGCTTTGCAAGTAATGCAAATTTTCGCTGAGGTGGTTCGAATCCCGGGATACACCGTATCTATCGAATTCCGTATTCAACATAAGGATGGCTCATGGCGAACTGTCGAACTTTTGGGCAAGAACCTTCTGGATGATCCCGTTGTTGAAGGGGTGGTACTGTATTTTCGCGACATCACGGAGCACAAGGGAGCCGAGGAGGCGCTTAGAGTCAGCGAAGCGAAACTCAGGACTTTGTTTAATGAGGCAAATGACGGGATCGTCTATGCGGATACTTTCGGGACGATCCTTGACATGAACTTGAAGATGGAGGAAATCTTCGGTTACACGCGAGAACAGGTGATTGGCAAGAACTTTACGGCCCTACCGTTTGTTGACTCGCAGACGATGGAGCATCTGGTTAAAAGTTTCGCTGAATCTATGGAATCTGGGTTGACTCAGATGCTGACTTTCGAACTGGTTCGTGAGGGGGGGGGGAGGGTGCATGTGGAAGTGAATGTTGGCTTGATCGGAAATGAGGACTCGACCTATAACACACTGGTGATAATCCGCGACATCAGCGAACGGAGACATGCTGAAGACGAGTCGTCTCGTCGCAAACACCTAGAGGAACTGGATAAACTCAGAGCAGCCTTCCTCGCCAGTGTATCCCACGAGCTGCGCACTCCCCTGACTTCAATCAAAGGATTCGCCAGCACGCTGACTCAATCGGACATACAGTGGGACCCTGAAACACAACGAGACTTCCTGTTGACGATTGAACACGAGGCCGATGTGCTTACCCGTATCGTCGAAGATCTTGTGGATATGTCAAAACTGGAAGCAGGCGTGATGAAGATGCATCATGGTCAAGCCAGCATATACACTATCTTAAAACAACTCCGTGACCAGATGAGTGATATCATCGATACGCAACGCCTTCAAATAGAAATACCCCAGGATTTACCCGCGATCTACGTTGATCAAATACGAATCGGTCAGATACTCGCCAACCTGGTGCAAAATGCTGCTTTCTATTCCGATGAGGGTACTCGTATCACGCTCAGTGCAGCCAGGATGGACGACCAGATACTTGTCACCGTTGCTGATAAGGGTATAGGAATACCAACTGAACACTTAGACAAGGTTTTCGATAGATTCTACAGACTTGAAAGCGGGGTTAAACGCAGACGAGGGGGCACTGGCTTGGGATTGGCGATCTGTAAAGGAATCGTGGAAGGGCATGGGGGTAACATTTGGGTCGATAGCGAACTGGGAGTTGGTTCGAAATTCAGCTTCAGCCTCCCGATTGCAGCAAACTTTGAACATCTTAACGACATTGATTATTTTGTTAATGGCAAGAATGAGGGTTTTTATCGACAGAAAAACTCAGGAAATAAACAAAACAAGAAATTTCGCAGAGACCTGACACCTAATAGAGTGGGATTATCATGAGTCAGACAAAGGTATTAGTGGTAGATGACGATCCTACCATCGCACTGGTGGTAAGTTCCAACATCAAAGCTCGTGGCTTTGATGTCGTTATTGCCAACGACGGAGAATCCGCCCTTGACCTGTTTTGGCAGGTCAAGCCCGATATTGTCGTGCTGGATATTTCACTTCCCGGAATCGATGGATTTCAGGTTTGCAGACGCATTCGTCAGACATCCAATGTACCCATCATCATGATTTCTGCCCATGCCGGACATGAAGCGAAGACAGCTTCGCTGGAATGCGGCGCCACCGATTACATCCCCAAACCATTTGCGATACCGGATTTAATGGATAGTATTAAAATGGCGCTCGATGGTGCTGTTTATAACACTGCGCTGGTGGATCATAATTTATGTTCCCTTGCAGTTGTTTAAAGGTACCATTGCGCAATTTAGTAACCAATGAATCATCCGCTCTGGAGGCAACTTGCTTACTAGACTATCTGAACAAAGAAGTGAAACTCCCCGTCTACAAAGCGGGGAGTTTCACTTGGTCATTTGTGATGCAGGTTTTGGTGGAGCTAGGGGTACGAAAGGCAGAACTTTCCAAATGGTCTTTGCCCTACCTAACTAAATCCATCACTCCGACACCGTAGATTCTACCAATCCAGCACTCAACATGCAACCCTGATCAAAGGAGCAGGTCAATTCTGACTAGTTAGTGCGCCGTGTTCGGGACGCGGAGGTCGGAGGTTCGAATCCTCTCTCCCCGACCATCTTTCTTTACCCCACCCTACAAGGTTTTCTTTTTCACCTCTATCAGATTACCTGCCGCTGAACCATTCTCAAAATTTATGCAATAGTATCCATATGAGATTCCGTGAGCTGCTGATGAACGGGCAACGTCATCACATGGTCCTTCAAATAGCTCGCCTCAGGATATTCTTTCCATCGTATACCGGGGTGATACGTCCCCCAAAATGGATACACACCAACCCCATACATGGATAATGCTGCTACCCACTTCTGCCGGTTCTCGACAATGACCGGGAAAAACAGTGGACATACGTCTCGGGGCAAGCCTTTATATAATGGAGTTACATTTTGAATATCATCCAGATTTTCTTCCAACCGTTGGTAATTTGTGCGCCTGGTTTGTACAACCGACGCAGGATCTACACGCCGAAGTATTGATAACGACATTCGTGATATTGACCAATCAGTCTTACGTGGATCGTAATATTTACTCTGAGGCATGGCAGGAAACTCCCGCTCCTCGCCAGGTAGAATAAAGGGCTTTCTTATTCGAAATTTCAACCACTGTTTATACCCATGCAGACCCATCTGGGCAATTGTGCGGCTTAAGCTACGCCCTATGAGTGGCCGGATATCTTTCCTCGTAACATTGGCTGGTGGCGGATCTAGTTCGATAGAGGTAGCCTTGTTGGAATTGTTGATCATCAGGGCGCCACCATCGGGAATTGGGAAATACTTTCGAATACTGAATATTGAGGCATCTCCTGTCGTTCCCAGTGGGCGGTTCTTGTATTCAGAAAACAGAGAGAGTGCACAATCTTCCAGCAGTAAAATATTATTCTGTTTACAAAACGCCAGAAGCGGTTCTATCTCCTGTGGCCATCCGAAGTAATGAGTAACGTAGATTGCTTTGGTCTTCCGAGTCACTTTTCGCTGGATATCCTCGAAGTCTATTCGAGTATCTAATCCGACATTATAAGGTGTAGTCTGAACACCTCTGTAAATTAAAGGGTCAATTTCGCTTCCACAGTTATATGCCGGTACCAGGACTTCGTCTGAATCGCCCAGACCAAAGTGCTCGCACATATGGAATATGGCTGTCGACCCTTGGTAACTTGGAATGACGTGCCTATTTTCGAACAGTGGCCATGCTGGAAAAGTATCATCATTTGAAACACGACCTAACAGAAGGTCCCATATTCCGGTACTTTCGTGTGAACATGCCCGCCATCTGATATCGGGTGGCGGCAGGTAAATGGTTGCGGATTCCATAGTTGACCCCAAATGTGTTCTCACTAATTTTTGCCTTGTCTTGGTAAAAAATCTAATTCGTACGAAGGTTACATTTTGTTATTTGGTAATAATGAATATTATATTCTCCCAACATGGTGAATTGTAGCACATAAAGTAGGGCAACCTAATCGTGAATTGCGGTCTAAATAGAGGCGTAGGTTTGGAATAATTGATTGCTTCGTAACCAACTATCAATCTCTGTTTTATGCAGTAATGTAGTGTTCAGTACGCAGAGGTCGTGGGTTCGAATCCCGCCTCCCCGACCAAGCTAATTCACAAAGAGGCAGTCCAATTTCAGACTGCCTCTTTGCCATTTGCAAAAACTTCATCCACACGTATTAGACGGGGAGACGGGGGAGGGTCGACTGTTTGCAATTTGCAGCCCACACTTACTATCCGTCTTGCT
>JABMQN010000188.1 GCA_013203045.1 Chloroflexota bacterium | reverse complement strand
GGCACATGCTTTTCATATAAGTTTCACTTCCCTTTTCTCCATGATCGCTGGCAATTAAGTGCACAATATCTTTATCAATTTTACCTTCATGCTCGTTAAGCAATTTAGTCATTCGCTTCCTCCTGTTTTTTGCATTAAGTGGTTGTTTTAAAAGCGAAAATCCATCATATTTTTGTAATTCTTCCGACATTAGAATGTTCGTGGTTCCTAAACTTCCATTTTCAACAATTTCATATACTCTTTTTTGAGGAGTGCATTCTACTCGCATAAATTTTTCACTGTCGGCTATGTAAAATACTGTCCCGAGTGCATGATTCGGCACTGATTCAAAAAACTCCTTCACTTGTTCCACGCTTGAACATGTATTTAATACTTTCATTAAAACCAGCATCGGTGGTCTTGGTTTTTCTTCTTCTGCAGGTTTAGTCCATAACAAAGAGCTTGCAACAGCTAGTCCTTTTTCATTCATTCCGTGATTGTACCCAACCCATCCGGAAAAAGCCGTGACTTTGTATCTGTAACCTTTATCGGGGTTAATATCTAAAAAAGTTTCGAACTTTTGTGCCATTGGTTCTTCATCAACATTCATAGCAATTATGGGCTCATCATTTTTTGTGCTTTTTCCAGAGGCTCCCCATAGAGAACATGTAATTATATTTTCTGTAGAAATATTCAAAGAGAGCACATCAATATATGGAATATCAGCACCCTCTGCAATACCTTTCATAAATTCAATAGCATCAGGATGGTATTCCAATATTTTCTTTTCATATTCTTTTGCCAAGGCTTGCCATTTGGGTTTTTCTTTTTTGTATGTAAAGTAAGTTGGTATAAAATACCATAAGTTAGGATTGAACGGTTGAGACCCAGGCTTTTTAGCTAATGAAGCCATTAAATAAGTCATCTTCGCAAAGGATTTTATATTTTTCTTGCAAGCTTCTCCATATTGCTTGCCCATTTCATAAAATGTTCCTCTTAATGTAATCTCTTTCATTTCTAACCTCTTCGAATATCAGAAAAATGCTAATAATTATTATGTCTGCGCTTGATACTCATTACAATAATCGTCACTGTTACAATTATTCCTGTTATTACTGCAATCTTTTTCATTTTAGAAACTCCCCGTCTTGATTACTACATCTTCATCATGAAGAATAGTGTCCCCTAATGCACCCGTCATCAGGGGGGATTTCCACTTGTTCAAGTGGCTAGTTCTTCAATTTTCTGTACTCGGACGGCACGATCTACAATACTTGTTTCAAGCAGCACATGACAGCATTACTATTCATACCTTAAAGCCTCTGCAGGATAAATCCGGGCAGCCTGGTAAGCTGGCAAGTAAGTTGTGAGTAGTGAGGCAATATAGGCCATGCTGACGATTAGTACGACCTGGCCTACCGGTATGACCGTGGTCATGCCCTCAATTCCCCATTCCGGTATGAGCTGATAGGCTAATGCAAATCCTAACGCCAATCCCAAGGCTATTCCCAGCAGCGATATAAAGGACGATTCCATCAGGAAGCTGATTTGAATCATTCCCTGCCTGAACCCGATAGCCCGGAGCATCCCGATCTGCTGTCGGCGTTCCACTACGGATCTGGCAGCGATCACTCCCAATGCAGCTATTCCCACGACGAGTCCCAATCCCATGAAGGCCATCAAGAGGTTCATGAACATCTCATTCATCTTCCCGAATGTCTTTATCTCTTCCGCCATGATTTCGATGTTCATGCCATTTTCGGCAAACGTTTTCTCCAGGTTCTTGGCTATCTCAGGTACCTCATCCGCGCTCCCCGGTTTCACCTTGAAGCGGTACGAGGTTGCGGGTTGAGGTTCCCCTGCAATAGTATTGAGAGTCTCTTGAGATGTAGTAATAAATGGCGCATAATTGAAAGCCATTACATCCACTACACCGATCACTCGCAGTCTATGAATTTCTCCAGTGCTATGATCCTGGACCTCAACATACACATCATCAGGCAGAATATCATCTTGAATGTAAAACTGTCCTTCTCCAATGATAAGATCTATCTCACGCTCCCCCATCTCGTTTTCCGTGGAAGGCACCGCGGTGGAACTCACAATAGCCAGCGAAGGATTCTCGGTCATGGCCTTCCATACCTGATCACTGGAAGTGAACTCCCCGGTCATAAGTTCGAAGTTATAGTTGACGCTTTCGGTATATCCTGCATCCACACCAACGAGGATCAGGTCCTCCCATTTCTCCTCATCCGGTTCCTCCGCATCCTCGTCAACGTCGCGTATCTTAATCTGGGCACCGCTAAAGCCGGCAATAGCCTGGAAATCATCGAGGCTCAGGATATCGGAGCCATCAATTGCGGCCTCAATATCACTAATGGGATTCATGTAGCTAGTGTCGGCTCTAATATGGAATCCCCCGGAAACTCTATCAGTATCATCCAGCACCTTGTCGAAAGAGGCATTCAGGATGGACATGACGATCAACGTAAAGATGATCAGCGCGAACATAGCCATCGCCATTCCGGTGCGAAACCTGGAAGCCATGGGATAGGAGACCGCAGTCTTGACCATCGGGGCCAGAAGTCGCATTCGCCCAAATAGAGACATCATGGCCGAAAGGAGAAGGTCTGAATTATACATTACTACCCACACACCTCCTGCTACCAACATACTACCGGACAGAATGAACATCTCTATACCACTACTCATTTCCTCACTGTACGGATGATAATCGAAAGGCAACAGCCAGAAGGCTAGGAGACCAACTCCGGCCAGTGTATATGCTGGCCTATCCGGCAATCCGAACCTTCTTGCCAGCATGCAAAGACCTATGATCAGTAGAGAAGCCCCCATTGCATAAGCGGCGTATTGCTTTGAACTGATCCCAATAACCAGAAGTAGAAGTCCCAGTATGGGGAAAAGGATGGCAACAAGAAGACCCTTGATAGAGCGCCCCCCCATCTTCTGAGGTTCGGGGATATCTTTGATGGCACAAATAATATTCATTTTGCTTACTCGCCGTGCCGAAAAGAAGACTACCACCAGAGTCAATACCACACCCAAAGTGTAAGATATGATTAATCCGGCAGGGGTGAAATGATAAAACAATTCAAACCCCAGCTCTTCAAAGGCTGCATCCATGACCTGTACCATCAACCAGCTGATCACCAGGCCCAATCCGCTGCCGATAGCGGAAGCAATCAGCGCATACAAAGAGCCCTCAAATGTAAACAAACGAACGATGTGCCCTCGTTGCGTTCCCACCGCCCGAGCAATCCCCAACTCCTGTTTGCGTTCGGCTGCCAGCATAACAAGGATAAGAAATATAAGCAAAACACCGGCAATAATAGAGAAACTGCCAAAGACAAGGAACATCGTGGAGAACATGGCTCCACTCTCTTCGGACTCATCCAGGGCATTTTGCTTAATTGGCTCAGCGTTGAGATCCGTTCCTTCAAGCGACGATTCCAAAACACTCATAACTACATCGGTGTGCTTTGCCCCGTCGATGTCTCCACCCTCATTGGTAATAAGGATGTAGTTGATGTCACCAGTTCTCCCCATTTCTGTACGCAGAGACTGTATCGTGGATAGCGGCGCCACAATTGAACCGTTAGTTCCGCCAAAGTTTACACCGGAAGGGTTCCCGCCTGTTTTATACAGGCCGGCTACTTTCAGAGGTGTACCTTTCGTTCCAAGATAGATAGTGATCTCATCATTGACCGTTACATCGAGTGCCTCTGCCAGTTCAGTATTCACGTATACTTCCCGGGATTTAAGAGATTGCAATGACAGTTTTTCTCCCCGATCATTCAAAAGGGGATCAAAAGGTTCCATATATTGGTGATCGAAGGCTAACAGCGTGACAGCCGGTTCGTTCAAGCTGGTGGATTCGGCTATTACTGTCACTGTTTCAATGATAGCGGGAGCAACTCCATCAACAACAGGCTCGCTCTTAAGGACCTGGCGTACTTCATTCGTGTGGGCTTCATCAAAGTATTTTATGGTCTCTGTGCTTTCCAGTTGTTGTTCCTGGAACAATCCGACATCAGCACCACCTTTCATTATCACAATATCGACTTCACCCAGGTGGTCAACTGCAAGGCTTCGAACGGAATATGATAGTGTGTCACCTGTAGCAAACGAGGCGGAAAAAATCATCGTAGCCAGCATCAGTCCAAGGCAGGTAAGGACTGTATTCGCAAGTCTACGGTTAACATTACGCACACCCATTTTAAACATTACTTTGTTTCTTATGGCACTAATGGCCAATAGAACGGCACATGCAATAAAGATGATTAGCAGGGGTATTACCGCAACCTTCAGACTTTCCATTTTTTCCTCCTGGTATTCTACAGATTAAATTCGTTATTGACTTCAGTCTATTAAACAGGAATCTTGGTACTCATCGTCATCTTACTCTATGATCCCGTCCCTCATCCGAACAATGCGGTCTGTCGATTGGCCAATTTCATCAGAATGGGTCACCAGGACAAAGGTCTGGTGCTTCTCCCTGTTGAGTTTGCGGAGAACATCCATTATTTCCATCGAGGTTTCACTATCAAGGTTTCCTGTTGGCTCATCGCCCCATATGATGGCAGGTTCATTTACCAATGCTCTGGCTACCGCCACGCGTTGCTGCTGACCTCCGGAGAGTTCAGCAGGACGTTTATTCCTCTGATCAATAAGGTTCACCATGTCTAAAATATCCTCGGCCTGTTTGCGAGCTTTGCTCTGTTTAGTACCTGATACCAGCAATGGCAATTCAACGTTCTCGACAACACTCAACACTGGTAAGAGATTGAAAGACTGGAAAACAAAACCCATCTCTTCTGCCCGGAATTTGGTACGTTGTTTATCGGACATCTTCGGGATATGGTTACCTTTGACAAACACCTCTCCCTCATCAATCCCATCAATACCAGATAGGCAGTTCAGCAGTGTTGTCTTTCCACAACCACTTGGACCCATCACAGCCACCATCTCACCTTCTTCAATACTAAGGTCAACACCACGTAAAGCATGTACTTTTACCTTACCGGTATCATATGTTTTGTGTATACCTTTGACTTGAACGATGTAACCATTATTCATTGATATCTCCTTTCGATTTACGACATCTTATCTACACCACTTTATGAACGCTTGGCATGTCTGCGTTTGATACTCATTCCAACAATCGTCGCTGCCAAAATTATTCCTGTTACTGCTGCTATCTTTTTCATTTTAGAAACTCCCTGTTCTGATTACTTCATCTTCATCATGAAGAATAATCTCCCCTGATGCACCCGCCATTAGGGGAGATTATCACCTGGTCAAGTGGCTAGTATTATCTATTAATCAGGTATTAGCGACAGTTGTTGAAGTAATTCTCATATGGTAGGCTATTGAACAATGAGGATCTGGATACTGTACCTGTTCCTGATAGCAGCCATAACCATATCTCTGCTTGCATGGTTCTGCGACAAGCTGCCCGGCGATGAAGCTGTGATGAGGTGGGTGCAGACATATGATGATTCGGCTTTTGTGGACTGCATGAAAACTGTTTCCATATTCGGACAATCGTGGCTCTTAATCGGATTGGCCGGAGTTGTCGCAGCCGGATTGTTCATCATGCATCGGCCCCGAGAGGGGTTTGTAGCTGTGGGGGCTTTGATTCTCAAGATGGTCGCTCCTCTAATGAAGGATCTCATTGACCGACCCAGGCCGCCTGCCGATATGGTTATTGCCGCTGATCCTTTTGGTGAAGCCGGTTTTCCCAGCGGACATGCGTACCAATCACTGATTCTCTTTGGTTTTCTGATCTGGCTAGTTCCCACTTTCGTGAGTAGGAAGTGGGTCTGTCGGTCGATCCAAGTGATGCTGGGATTGCTGATCGCGGCCATTGGCTTCTCCAGAATACACCTTGGGGCTCACTGGCCCAGCGATGTTTTAGGTTCTTACATCATTGGAGGCTTCTTCCTGTCTTTACTAATCTGGGCATACCATAAAAAGGAACTGCCCCAGCAATTTAGAAGAAAACCATAGCCGGGGCAGTATATTAAGAAGGAGTTTTACCTACTGCGCATATGTCCTCAGGAGGGAACCGGCGGACCATGCGCACTGTTAGCCCTTTCCCACATCCCTGGACTGTTTAATCCGGCTAGCGACAGCATTGGAATCATGCTATCCACTCTTGGCAATACTGCAACAGGGTATCGAGGTACAACCTGAAGTGAATGCCTGCCTGTTCCAACTGGAACCGGTCGATTCATGCTCGAAGGCACATATACTTTACGGGGGACCTGCTGTGCGGGTCGCGGAGCTAGAATTCGCGCCAAGTGCACCTTTCGATAGAGCCCGAATGGTAGCTTGTGCATGCCTTGATCAAACAATACGCGCGCCAGACCGTTTTTGATCATGGTACCGGAAGCAACGTAGGCAACTGCTCCCACACCGGGAATAAGCGATATGATCATCACTGGTACCGAGTGAATTGATTTCGCCAGTTGATATTCTTCCTTGGATATTTTACCTCTCAAACGATTGTAAAATGCATTCATGCGAAAGCTCGCGGTCCAGGCAAATCGAGCCAGGCTTCTCAATCCCGGGATCGGAATTGCTATGGCCACGCTCAGGATGAGATGAGCTCCCATATGCATCGTTATATCCCTGACTTGATTGGTCGACAACGTGCTCTGCATTGAAGCTGCTTTTTCGCTGTCGATCCTTCCTTCACGCTCCCATCTTTCAATAGCAGCCGTGGCAAAAGCCCGGGCCATGGATTCTCCCTTATCAGCGCTTCCGCGAACCTTTTTGAAGTATCCGCCTATATTGAGGTGACGGTATATCCAGCTGGTAACGCGTCCCCAGATTCTCTGTTCGCTTCCCTTCCAGCTTTGAGTATTCACTTCAGCAATTTCAACTGATTCCCTTAACTTCTTGTAACCTTCAGTCCCCAGGCTTTTCTTCAATTCCGCGGCATGGCTTTCAACATAGCTGTGGAGCTTTTCGAAATCAACATCGTCGAAAGCGGGGAAATTACCATCACGCAGTGAAGATGGAAGTTCCTTCCAGCATGGGATTGAGATTATGGCTGATTCCAAGTCGATGAGCTTCAAAACCCCCTGAGGGTTCCGGATGAAATTGGAATAGGCGTGAGGATTTCCGGGCGAGACCTGCCAGGTGGAAAAGCCTATCTCATGGAAGTAGTTTGATACGTCGTTGAGCAGATCGATTACTTCTTCATTGCATTCCGGTTCATTTCCGGGAACGAACTCGGTGACGAATTGATAGCCATCTCCGGTATCATGGACATCATAAACCTGGGCCATCATGTCGTAGCCAAAACGGTGTCTGGTCAGCAGCCCGACTATATTCCGTTTGGCTGCTGCGGCATCCAGGGCATCCTTTCTGAACTGATACGGGAATGGAGACTGGAAAGCTGCCCAGTAGAGAGCTTTCACCAGCTTTGGAGGGTGATACTCTTTGGTGGCCGTACCGTTTTTCGGATCGAGATAAACTGTGCTGGCAACGGAGCCGGCCATGATTATGCCGTCTTCGCGTGCTGGAGTTTCAGTGTGTTTTTTCCAGGGTTTCGGGATGTGTAGGTTATCCATCTTGATCCGATCATATATCCATAATATAGCGACCAACCCGACGAACCCGAGTAGATAACTGCCTAGGATATCTCTGGCATAATGGGCTTCTTCGTAAATCCGGCCAATGGATGTGAGTCCGATAATAGTAATGGCCAGTAGCGGCATGGCAATTCTCAGGGTGTGCTCTTTCGGCAGGTTTTTGATGGCAAGTACTGCCAGCAACCCATAAAAAGTAACCGCATGAGTGGTATGCCCGCTGGGGTATGTACTACCCACAAGCCCGTGTGTGGCCTCACCTGCTATCCAGACACCGGCAATCAGGAAAACCGCAATAGCCTCTAGTGGACGACCTTTAAGGACAAAGAAAACCATTCCAACTATCCAGAGGACAATAGCCGGGTGAGCATTGCAGATGAAGTTAACTACCCCCAATACTACAGCCATTCCTGGTACTTCCAGTGAAAGGACCCATTGAGCAATATCAAGGTCTGTATTTGAGAAGGCCTGCTGGGACGTCACCACAGCAAGAATAACAAATACTGCGAATGCCAGAATCACTGCGGCTATTTTGGCTGTTCCCCAATCCAGGATCCGATTTCCTGGAATGATCGTCGATATGAAGTTTGTTCTGTTTGGTTGAATCATTGTGTAATTCATGATTCTCTCCTTAACCTTGCTTCCTATGGCTATATAATACGAAGAAATCCCCCCTGTTACGCCCGTCACCAGGGGGGATTTTGGCTGAACCACTGGCCAGTTTTTCACCTGGTCAGGTGGCTAGGTTTGTCTTTTAGACTTCATTCCGAACAGGCCCTGCGTCTACTCGACTTTCTTAATAGATGAGGCCCCGCTGGTATCGATATCTCCCATAGTCGGATTTCCATAATACCGGAGTTTCGATGCGCCGCTTACATCAGCTTCCAGTGTACCATTCAGGTTAACTGTGCCATCGCTAGCACCACTCAAACTAATATCAACATCTTTAGCTATGAAGTCTCCCAAATCCACATCACTGGCCCCTGATGTTTTCACCTTCAGATTTTCGCCACTGCCTTCGAGGTTAAGCTTACTCGCACCCGAGATATCAAAATCTGTATCCGAGGCAACAATGTTACCGGATACTTTCGAGGCTCCGGAAATGTTAATATCCAGGTCATGGTCCGATATAAAGCCAGCTATATCGGCACGTGTCGCTCCGCTTAACTCAAGCTCATCCAAAAAAGGCATCGTTATTTCAGCTTCAATAGTCTCATCTTTATAATGATGGCCACTATCAAGATAAATTTTCAGCGTATCACCAACCATTTTGGTATTGAGATATTTTTCAAGATTGTCATCAATCTTGATTACAACGCTGAAACTATCAGCCCGGACAATGGTAGCTTCTACGGTATGAGCTAGATCCACTTTGGTAAAACCGGAAAAGTCCTTTTTAATTGTTATTACGTCTCCTGAGCCTTTGATGCTATCCTCATTGATATCACAGCCTAAGCTTGTGCCCATCAGCAGGATTACCGGGATTAAGAGAAATAGTGCTTTTATCATTATTCTTCCTTACCTGATAATAGATTTTGTAAAACTGGATAACTGCTATTTTGAATGCTCACCTTCAGGTGAAATCTTTGGCAACCACTCAAGCCACTTGGGCAGATACCAGTTCCAGTCGCCCAACAACTTCATGCTGGCAGGGAGCAATACTGCACGGATCAGGGTAGCATCTATCAGAATGGCAACACCCAACCCAACCCCCATTTGTTTCATGAACATGGCACTTGAGAAAGCGAATGCCCCAAACACCAGTATCATGATGGCAGCGGCACTGGTGATCAATGAAGCCGTCGCCTTGATACCTATGGAAACCGATTCCTCGTTGCTGTGCCCTGAATCATAAGCCTCTTTCACGCGGCTGAGCACCAGCATGTGGTAGTCCATCGAAAGACCAAAGAGTACTGCAAACAGGAACAGGGGCATGAATATCTCGATAACCCCAACTGCCTTGAAGTTCAGCAGGCTCTCACCTATCCAGCCCTTCTGAAACACCATGATCAGTATTCCATAAGCCGCTCCTACCGAGATGAGATTGAGGATGATGGCCTTTATGGGGATAATGATGGAGCGGAACATCACCAAGAGTAACAAGAAGGCTATTCCCAGGACAAAGGCAAATACAATAGGAGCCTTCGACTTTACGTTGTTGGAAGCGTCGATGGTATAAGCTGAACCGCCGGTTACCAGTACATCATATCCTTCTTCATCGAAGGAGGCCGGAACCACATTATCACGCATTTCCAGGACCGCTGCTCTGGCAATGCTTTCATCTTCCGGGTTCACCACAGGTACCGTGACGATCAACAGGTTGTCGGCTGGATGATTGACTTGGATGTCGAACGGAGGCGTATAAGCTGGGTTCTGTTCCAGATTCTGGACAAAATTCGCTACCGAATCTTGTATTTCGGGTGCATTTGCGTCCCCATCCTTCCCCGGATCGACTATAACAGCCAGCGCGTTAAATTCCGACATGCCTCCGAAATGTTCTTCCAGCAATTCGAGAGCACGGTACCCTTCTAATTTACTCGGGATTGTATCGGTATTAACTGGTGTACTGCCAATATGCAGTGAGAAAAGGGGCGTTGCGACCGCTATTAACAAAGCCAGTGTAACAACAGCAAAGACCACCGGCCGTTTCAGCACCTTATCGGTAATGAAACCCCAAATGCCCCCTCCGTGCGCTGGACGTCCCAGGCCCTTGATACGCAGCCAATTTAGTTTGTCTCCCAGTATAGCTATCAACGCGGGCAGAAGGGTGAGGGAAGCAATCAGGGAAAAGAAGACCGCAATCATGGCGCCGGCACCAAGTCCAATGAAGAGCGAATCCTGGGTGAGAATAAGCCCGGCCACCGATACCACCACAGTGATACCCGCATAGAAGACAGCCCTTCCGGTTGTACTGCTGGCGGCTACAATAGCATCAATACGCGATCTCCCGTTCTCCCGTTCTTCACGGTATCGATTAATTATGAAAAGACTGTAATCAGTACCAACAGCCAATCCAATGAGGACGATCATTTCATAGTAGTAGAAATTAAGTGGCTGGAGACGGCTTACCGGTACTGCCAGTCCAATAGCCAGGAAAACTGATGTAAGTGCCATCAACAGAGGAATAAGGGCCGCTACCGGCGACCCAAAAGCCAATAACAGGATGATGAATCCGCCTACCAGGGCAATCATCATGATCATGCCAAATTCTTCATCGACCATGTTATTCATGGCTGTATTGGCCGATGTCCCGCCAAGCATGGAGACCTCATACCCGGTTCCTTCCATACCATCATTGGCCTCCGCTACCGCATCCATCACAGGCTCAACCCATTTCTCCAGGTCCTTCGTTTCCGCCGGTTCAAATACAAGACGAGCTACCACCACATGCCTGTTGGCTGAGATCATATCAGCTGCCGTTTCTTCATCTACAGAGACAACATCGTAGTAACTCATCACCGAGACGACCCCTTCGTAGTCCCCCTCTTTCAACTCCTGCACCAGCGTCTCGACCATGTCCTGGAATTCCTGATCAGCAGCATCTACATCCGGGTTATGGAACAAGATGAGTTCGTCTGCCGGTTCAATGATGTCGAATCGATCCTCATATAGTTCCCACCCCTCTTGGGCCTCCCCGGCTCCCATGACTTCGCTTGTTTCAACCCCTAACGCCCCACTCAGCATGAACGCCACCACCAGAACCATAATCGTTCCGGCAAGCACCCACCAGCGATGCCGGGCGCTCCATCCGGCCATTCGGCCGGTAAAGGTTACTCCAGAGGTATTGTTGGTTGATTGATTTGCGCTCATTTTTGTAACTCCTTAATCTACAAAGTTTTGGCTTTACAATTTTATGTTAATTTTGGCAACATTATCGCATAGTATTAATGTAAGTCAATAGACTCCCATTAGACTTTCCCCAGCATAACTCGTGTCATCTTTCCAGATAGGCTGGCTACTCCATTTATCATATGAAGCGAAATGAATATCATGGGGATGCCGATGAGAGTGGGAATCCATGACCAAGTGAAAGGATCGAATTCCCAGTCGCCCCAGGTGACCGAATCACTAGCCCAAGTATAAGCAGGCGCGGCAAGAAATCCGATGGTGACGGAGACTAGTGTTACAACAATGGTAAAGGTAACAATACCCGCAGGGAATTTAAGTAGAAGATAAAGCATACCAGTCCAGGTAATCCGGTTGCTTAGATGCGCCTTAAGTCGGGCCCACCATCCACCGGCAATCGGTTCCCAAGTTGATTGAACGATCTCTTGCTTCAACATCTCCCGAGCTGACCATCTTTCAAACTTGGTGAGAATTGATGATCCGCCGAGCACCAATAGTAGAATTGGGATTCCCGCAAGAGTGATGATCATACCAAATCCTACCGAAAGGCCAGTGACTAGAAATGTGAAATACGCAGTACCCAGTGGTAAGGCCAGCAGCAAATAGGCTATGTTGAGGTAGCTTTGAGGATCGATAACCACACCAAAGACTCCTCGTTTGGCAGTTTCATTTGTTCCGTTCATGATACTTATCCTCCTTGATTCGGTTTTCTATATCATAAATATTAAAAGAAAATCCCCCCTGATGCGCCCGTCATCTGGGGGGATTTTTTCCTGGACAAGTGGCCAGTTAGATTGTACTTGATATCTATTACATCACTTCATCTACATTTAGTATCAGTCGATACTCATCATCTTCAATCTGTCTTTCCGCTTCGGGATAGGGAAGTACCTTAAAGGCGATCTCATATCCAGCGTAGGAATCCTTTGAATAATCATAGAAAAGACCCGGTTGAGTCAACGTCATCGAGTGGGAGCCATCACCACCAATAATCTCGATATCCACGCTCACCTCTCCCTGCCAGACGCAGGTAACATCCTGGGCACATCGGCTATCGCCCGTCACACCTTTAAAAACGATATCCAGTGAAGCATCAGAGAATTCTGCCCTTTGCCCAAGGGTCATCTCGAATTCATTGCCAAGTTTTATTCCATCGTTATTCTGCTTATTGACCACCATGATCTGTGCTGCATCTACCTGCGCAGGATATGACTCGCGCACAGATCCGGAAAACCATATTTGAACTTGCTGGCCAACTTCAAGTTCCTCAAAGGATATATTGTTTACAATTTTACCGTCCTGCTCAAGCACAGGTGTGTTTTCATTGATCGTGACGACATATTTATCAGAGCTCTGTATTACATCTTTACCTTCCACCAAGATCGTGCCTACTATATTATTTTCACCAATCGAATTGACTTCAATGATATCACCGGTGAAATCCGGTTCAGTCTGCTGTGATGTCGGTTCATTCTTGGCCATCATTACCTGTGCCGCATCTACCTGTGCCGGATATGACTCAGCTACAGGACCGGAAAACCATATTCGAACCTGCTGGCCAGATTCAAGGTTTTCGAAGGATACAGGATCAATGATTTTGCCATCCTGCTCCAATATGAATGTTTCCGATTTTATACTGACAACATATTTGTCAGAACTTTTTATCACATCTGTGCCTTCAACCAGTATCGTACCTAATACATCATCTCCGTCAATCGAATTGACTTCAGTGATTATTCCAATGAAATCCGGTTCAGTTTGAATAGGTGTGGGTTCTGTAGTAGATGTTTCATCGGATGATGAACAGTTGACAAGCATTGCTCCCACTATAATCACTAGTGATAGAAGACAGAGTATTGTTGCTAATCTCATGTTACTCCTCCTTGTGCCTTTTAATTGGTAAACCTGAGGGCCATCATTTCTGCCAGACCGTCCCACATAGACTGGTAGTCACCCAATTGTATCCACTCAGTCATGGGATATCGAAGCACCACCTCATAGCGATCATGATCCGGAGAGTCATAACCGCCGAGTATACTGGCAGGGTGTATGTGCTCCAGGCCGTCTGTGTATTCGATTACGAAATACTTGCCCATGACTCCTCCTTTCGGAACTGCAAACGAACGTCTCTGTTTCTCAGCAAGTCCCTTTCTATAGTAAAAGACGACCATTACACACCTTTTTGCTCATGATTCGTATATTCGCAACTCTTTTCAGACGTGTGATTCAGAAAACTGCTTATGGCTTCCAGTAACGTCTCCGGAGCATCAGCTTTACTTACAAACATGTCGGCTCCAGCTCCAAGCGCATTTTTACGAGATTCGGGCCGGCCACTGATGGCGATGATCTTGAGTTCGGGACAGCAATGATGTATCGATGATAGCAGGTTCTCGGGCTTCAAACCGGGTAATTCCCAATCGAGTAAAACCAGATCTGCACACCGTTTTTCCAATTGTGCCAGTAAGTCTTCGACCCTGGTAACTTCGCTTTCTATGGTCACCCCGGACTCTTGTTCGAGTAATAACCGTAAAGCTGAACGCACGTCCGGCCGACCCTCTGCTAATAACACTCTCATTTCCTTAATCTCCCCTCCCATTTTGCACTCCCTGACGACGAAATTCTCTTTCATAAACAGAATATGAAAAAATCCCCCCATATGCACCGGGCACATGGGGGGATTTCTACCTGGTCAGGTGGCTAGGTTTTTCAGATATCAGGTGACTAGTTTGTGTTTGACAGCCAAAGCTACAGCTTCGGTACGGCCGGTGGCTCTCAGTTTCGAAAGAATATTGCTAACATGGAACTTCACTGTGGAGGTGCTCACCATCAATCGTTCGGCTATGTCTGGATTATTCAATCCTTCCACCATCAATTTCAATACACCCCGCTCCGTCTCGGTCAGGTCTTGTCCGGGGGGTGCCGGTTCGGTTGTACTCTGAACCAGAGCACGGGCCGCTTCGGGCGAGAGGCTGGGTTTTCCACTCACCGCATCTCTTATGGCATTAACTAGATCATCCGCAGAGACATTCTTCATCAGATAACCTATTGCGCCAGACTTCAGCGCACCCTGTACATGTTCCTGCTCTGCAAAACTGGTAAGTGCGATAACCTGAATATTAGGATGCTTTTCACGGATGGCTCCAATTGCTGCCACACCACCTATTCCGGGCATCATCAAGTCCATCAACACTACATCAGGCTGCAATTGTGCACATATATCAATGGCTTCCTCTCCACTGCTTGCTTCCCCGATCAATTCGAGGTCGTCGAATGCCAGCATAAAAGCGTCCAATCCGCTACGAACCATAGCATGATCATCCACGATTATTACTTTTATGGTTTTCACTTCACTCATTATCGCTCCCTTCAAACCAGAACTTGCCACATCACCGTTATCCGCGTCCCTTGTCCAATTTCGCTTTCAACTTTACATTCGGTTCCAATTGCTTCCGCCCGCTCACACATGATACTCAATCCCAAATGCTCCGCCGAGACACTATTGGGATCGAACCCGATTCCGTTATCACTGATTATCAGTGTCACAGATTCAGGTTGATAACGCAACGTTATTTCCACTTCGTTTGCTGATGCATGTTTCTGAATGTTATTAAGAGCTTCCTGAGCAACGCGATAGAAGGTAATCTGAACATCAGTAGGCAAGGTGCCCTGACCTTCCACACTTAAGTTAAACGGTATTCCCAACTTACCGATTGCAGCGTCGGTCATTTGCTTCAATAACTCACTCAGATTTGCTTCCGTCAACGCTGCGGGACGTAATTCCAGGAGCAGCATACGCATTTCGGCCAAAGCACCGCGTGTGGATCGGCGAAGTTCTTCCAGGCGCTTCTTGCCTTCTTCGGGGTTCTTCTCCCATAATCGAGGCAATACTTCGGCAATGAGGCTGGCCGAAAACAGGGTTTGGGTGACAGCATCGTGCAAATCTCGAGCCAGGCGCTGGCGTTCTTCGACCGTTGCTAATTCTTGTGCGTGTTCGTATAGTCGAGCGTTTTCAATAGCAATTGCTAACTGGTCTGCCAGGGTTTGCGTGGTAAACAGATCCAATTCATCGAAGGCGTTAATACGATCCGATTCAATATCCAGGACTCCCAGCATCCGGTCTCCAATTTGAATGGGAACAGCCAGTTCGGATCGAGTATCGCCAAGGCCCTCGATGCAACAGTATATCGGGTCACCAAGTATATCATTGATGAGCAGTGACTCACCCTGCTGAGCCACCATGCTTGCTATGCCTTCAGATTCTAATGCGGCCGTACCGATATCTGGGCCTCCCTCATATGTTCCAGCGCTCGCTTTGAGAACAAGTGCACTGGAATCCTGATCAATAAGAATGATACCAACATTATGATACTTGAAGGTCTCCCGAAGAGAGTTGGCTACAAACGGCAACAATTCGTCAAGATTGAGAATCGAACTGATACTACGACCCACTTCATTAATGGTCCGAAGTTGTTCTGTCCGTTGTTCCAGACTTTTTACCGATCCTCTTAACTGATGGGTCATAGTATTGAATGCTTGGGCTACAGTGCCCACCTCGTCCCTTCGTTCCACTTTGGCAATCCGTTCCAAGTCACCTGCGGCAATCGCAGTAGCAGTATCCGCGAGATCAGCCAATGGAGCAGCAATACTTCGGGTAAGGAATACTGAAGCCAGTGCCGCTATTACCACAGCAACCAACGCCACACACACGATGACAATCAATGCCATATATGTAGCATGCAGAGCTTCACTTTCTTCCTGTTCAGCAATTAGCGCCACCTGCAGTTCTGGCAACCAGTGATAGACGCCGAAAACCGATGCTCCACTATAGCTGGTGTATCTGCCAGAACCGTTTTCATGATTCTCAACAGTAGCATCTGTGCCGTCGCTGCGGACGTATGTTTCCGGCACGAGATATTCTTCAAAACGTGATTTGGTTAGAAGTCGATAGTTCGAACCTACAAGGTAGGTCTCGCCGGTATCCCCCAATCCAGTCCGCTCAATCATTATTTCATTCAGGCTTTCAAGACTGGCTCGCCCCGCCAGCACACCCAGAGTTTCATCATCACCAACTGGTTGTGAAACAACAACGATCATTCCCCCTGAGGATAACGAATGAGATGGTTGTTGAATATAATGCCCTTTCAATCCTTCTTTGTAATAATCGTAAATATTATGTTTTTCCCCTTCTTGACCCGCTCGAGTTGACAGAATAACCCGGCCCTCAGTATCCATAAGGAACAACTCTTCAAAAAGCCCCATCTGTTCCGCAGTCCAGTTGAAGTGTGTCTGCAGTGCATCATGCGCATCGCGGAAAGCGTCCGAACCTGCTGGCTCTTCATTCAGTGTGTTGATCTGATCGAATACCTGCTGGCCGGATAAGACAATATCGAGGTTAATCTGTAAGCCATCAACCCATGTCTGTATTTCGGATTGTTTAAGAGTCGCTACCGATTCAAGTTGATCCACCACCCGATTGCGTGCATCGCGGGTTCCCAACACCACCGTGACCATGCTGATAGCAACGGCAGCAATAACAACAAGTAATACAAAAGTAATGAGAATTCGAGTACGGATAGTACCTATCCGCAAGAGACGATTACTTCGTTCCCTTTTGATAGAGGGATCTTGAGGAAGATTGGCCTGCTTGTCTTCGCTGATCGTAATCACTGAAATGGCTGTTCGCTGTTCCGGCAGGTATTATTCGACCGATTCCATATATTCCATAGTATAGCCAGGCATTGACTCGGAGTAGGCGTCGCCCATCAACTGCTTCCAGCGGTCAGCATCGATCCATCCAATCAGGGCCTGTGGGGTATCGACCAGTGGAATCGCCGCCCTGACGGCCAATTGCTGAAATTCAACGCTTTTGTCCGGTTGCCACAGTGCCAGGATCTCAGCGGCTTCGTCCGAGTGCTCAACGGCATACTGCCATCCTTTTTGGCAGGCGCGTACGAAGCGACCGATCATATCTGGATTCTGATCTATTGTAGCCTGGTTGACCAACAGCAGTCCTTCGTACCCCCCAACACCATAGTCGGCCGCATAAATATTTGTCACTTCATAACCTTGCACCTGTGCCTCGATTGGTTCACTGGTCGCAAATCCCATCCAGACATCAACCTCCCGACTATACAACAATTCTTGTGCACCCACTTCAACCTCAACTTCAACAATTTCTGAAGGATCGATTCCGGCATTGGTAAGCATCTCATGTGCCACATCACGCCAGTAATTATTCTTGATACCAACACGTTTGCCGACCATGTCCTTCGGCTCACGAATTCCTGAATCGGTCAACGAGAACATCACTAGTGGAGGAATCTGGAATGCGGTCATTACGGCTACTGCAGGCTCACCGGCTGCAACAAGATCTCGATGCTCGCTGACAGCTGCAATAGCAAAATCCGCACTTCCATCCAGCATATAAAGACGCGCCTGGATACCTGGTCCTCCTTCAGCGATAGTGATGTTTATGTTTTCATCGTCATAAAACCCTTTGGCGTCTGCTACATAATACCCGACAAATTCAGCCTCATGGACCCAGTTTATTTGCAGGGTAACCTCGTCAGGCTCTTCGTCTGATGAACTACAATTGACCAAGAGTGACATGGACATTATCGCAAGTACGAGAATGGATATCATCGAAAATCGTCCGGACATACCAGTCCTCCTCATTAGTTCCTGAGTTGGTTTAATTGCATGTATACTAGCATAATTTGAAAGGTTACAGCTAGGTTTCGTTACACAATCTGTTTCAGGGAATGCTTTCAAACCAAGTCCTTTTGGAGCGTTTCACACGTTCAAGGAGTGCTCCAAAAACACTTCTTTTCTGAGTAAACTATTACCTAATGCAGATTAAACTGTGCTCGCTGACAATGATATTATTATAATTGCACATTGTCGGTAATCTCCGGAGGATTAATCACCAGAACTGGCAAACGTGACTGCCGTACTACGGAATCAGCCACGCTACCTAATAGCGTGCGTGCCATGCCACTGCGTCCATGGGTTGTCATAGCAATGATATCCACATCGTTTTCACCAGCATATTCGAGAATGGCTTCATCCGGTGATATTCGATGCAGGATCACACATTCCACATCCAAATCTCTTTCCCGCATCGATGTCGCAACGCTTTCGAGGTACTCTTCGACTTCTTTCTTATCTTGTTGGCTCTCTTCCGTTACGATTTCAGTATCGGGTGGTGTACCCTCAATCCAAGCCACTGTGGAAGGCACATCCAATACCCGCAAGAGTATCACTTTGGTATTAAAACGAACAGCCCCTTCAGTAACATAAGGTAATATTTTCTCGGCAAGACTGGAACCATCCAAACATACTACTATTTTCTTGAACATCTTTCCCCCTTATTGGTCCAGCTGTTGCACTGCTACAGCTTCCAAATCCTCTAGAATACGATCGATGTCTGATGGATTTGCCAAATAGTCCAATACAGCTTCAAAGAAAGCTGCCTGTAATTCGCCTCCCCAAATATCATCAGCATCAAATCGAGCGATGTTGGCACTCGTGAGTTGTTCGGCCACTTTGGCGGCCATCACATCGGGATAACTATCCATGCTGACCTGCTTATTAGTGGAGATAAATCCACCCTGGCGAACTCCCATTTCCTGGGCCTCGACACTCAAAAGGTACTTAACCAAAGAGCGAGTAGCCTCAGTATCATTGAACATTACCAGCATGTCAGCACCACCTGTTACGGCCCCTTCATACTGAGGATCGATTGAAGGGAATGGGAAGAAAGAATAGTCTTCCTCAATTGTCAGATCTGGGAACTGGCCTTCGACGAAGGATTGCACAAAGCTACCCAAAAAATACATGGCTGCTTGCGGTGGTGATTCAAACGGAAGGTATGATGCAGAGGTAAAATTTGTAGAAAGAATGAAATCCGCTCCACCGGAAACATAACCCGATGTCAGTGCAATCTGTCCAAACTTTTCCCAGGCGGACTTGATGCGAGAATCAGTCCAGGAAATCTCATGGTTGACCCATTGATCATATACATCAGGTCCGGATTCGGATAGTAGAATCTGGCCAATCCAGTCAGTACCCGGCCATCCGCTTGCGCCGCCACTCTCAAGCCCCATAGACCAAGGACTTATACCTTTAGCAACCATTTCATCAGAGATGGTGATCATCTCGTCCCATGTAGCAGGTGTTTCTAAGAAATTATTCAAAAACACCTTCGGATTGTACCAGACCGTGGATTTGTTGGATGCCTTTGATGGAATGGTATAGAGTTTACCATCGACAGTGCCAATATCGATCCACGCCTGGGCATACTCATTGCTGATCTTGTCCATATCCATAAAGGAATCCAGTGCCACCAGATCTCCCTGTTTGGCGAATGTTTGCATCATGCCCGGAGATGCCAGAATAGCGACGTCCGGTGGATTACCGCTTTCGACTCGCAGATTAAGTATTTCGTGAATGTCTCGAGTACCAAAATCTTCTACCTTACCATTATTAAGTTCTTCCCATACAGACACGGTGTCCCTGAAGTTTTCAGGTTCGCCCCCGGATACCCATTGGTGGATCACGGTCACTGTGCCAATGCTCGGAACTGATGTTTGAGTTGGTTCATCCTCATCTCCACCACCACATGCTGCAAAAACAATTATCAACACCATGCCCAGACCAAATAAGCTGCTAAATCGGAATGCCTTCATGATTGCACCTCCTCACTGGACTCTGAAGTGGGGCCGCCCGGCAGCCAATTGAGCCAACTTGGCAAATACCACAATCGTTCATTCGAAATGCGCAACATCGCTGGTAGCAATACCAATAATATTAAGGTTGCATCAAACAGGACGGCAATCGCCAGTGTAAAGCCCATCTGCTGTATTTGCAGTAAGCGCATCATCGCAAAGACTGCGGCCACCGCGATCATGATAGCTGCTGCACTGAATACGATTCCGAAGCTTCCGCGAATACCTTCGACAATGGCATCCTCGGTACGCCAGCCACGTTGACGAAGTTCCTGCACCCGCCCTATGGCGAAGGTCAGGTAATCCATGGATATCCCGAACATCACCGTAAAGACAAAGAGTGGCAGCCACACCTCCACAATTCCGGTGGCTTCAAAGCCGAGCACATCTTCCAGTGCATACCCTTCCTGGAAAACGAGTATCAACAATCCATATGCGGTACCAACTGATAGCAAATTCAGGAAGACGGCTATTAGCGGAATAAAGATTGATCTATACAACACTACCAGAATGAGAAAAGCAGTGATTATGACGAAGAGGATCACGAACGGTGTCCTTGCATTGATGTGATCGGAGAAGTCAACATTCCCTGCCGTCTCACCACCCACCAGTGCGCTCACTGAATCATCTGAAAAGGCAGTAGGAACAAGGTCATTGCGAAGCAGATTGATGGCATCCAGTGCTTCATCATCACCTGTATCCGCATTAAGTGGTATCTCGATGAGTTCCGTATCACCAGCACGGTTGATACTGGTTTCGAATGGCTCTGCAAATGGAATATGCTCACCGGCAGCTTCAGCACGCGCGTTCTCTTCCTGGATCACTTCGATGAGGTTATTGACCTTTTCCTGCACATCAGCGGCGAATATATTTCGTCCCTCACCGGGGTCTATAACTACCGCTGCTGGAGACAACAGCCCTAGAGTGAAGTTTTCCTCCAGCGCCAGGATGGCGGATTTGGATTCCACGTCATCATTGAGAGAGCTGGCTCCATTGAATCCCAGGTTAAAGGTCAACATGAGGGAAGAGAGGCCGATCATTATTACCAATCCTAATGCGAGAACAAGCCAACGGTATTTCACTGATTTTCGTACAAACCATCCCGCTAGTGGATTCAGCAGACCAGCCTGGGCTATGTTGAACTTTTTCCCTACGAATGGTATATTCCATCGATTGAGGCCATTGCCAAGCAGTGCTGGTACAAGTGTGAGCGCCATCAACAGTGCCACCATTATGGAAACAACGGCTGCGAAACCAACACTATCGAATACAACATTACTCAGCAAAAACATTCCCAGTAAAGCAAGAATCGTGGTAGTGCCTGCAATGAACACCCCTTTACCTGCAGTATGGCTGGCAGTAATGGTAGCGGCAGTAGAATCCAGTCCGCGTTCGCGTTCAGCGCGGAATCTGGTGGAGAGGAACAATGTATAGTCGATGCCTGCTGCTAAACCCATAAGCAGTACAATCTGCATCCATCCATCCATCATCGGCACAAGATAACTGAACAGGGTAACAACGCCAGCGGCAATTGCCACACCAAGATAGGCCAGGATGATCGGTACTCCCGCCGCCACCAGGCCACCCAGAGCTATCAGTAAAATAATCAAAGTCAATGGCAAGTTAACAGTGGAGGCTACGCCAAAATCCTCATCAACCACCTCATTTATCTGTTTGTTCATAGTCGCGCCACCACCGATCAAGATCTCAAATCCAGACTCGTCAGCTGCTTCAGCTACTATTTCGGTGATCTCATTCACCCTGTCTGCGACTTCCTCATAATCGCTGGCGTACTCGGCTGATGCGAAGGTCACATCACCACCCGTCTCATTCTGAGCAACAAATGGCGACATATCCCGTGACATCCCAGTATGAAAGTGGCTGAACGTACTAACAAAGACGCGACTACTGGAGGTAACTGACGTGTCGCTGACGGTTTGGGTTTCTACATCGCGAAGGCGCCGCAGTTCTTCGAGGAGGTTCATGACTGTTTCCTGGTATTCGGGATCATCTACCGTTAGAGTAGGATGCGAGAAGACGATGATCTCAGACAGTGATCCTTTTTCAACATCAAACCGTTCCTTGTAGATATCGCCGGCTGCAGCGGACTCGCCTCTTCCTTCCTCACCAAGATCCTCATTGGGCCCGACTGATGTACAAGTGCCAATAAAAAGAATCGCAATGATGATCCACAATAGGATCACCCATCGTCGATGGCGACGGCACCATCCGGCTACATGTCCGGTGAAAAACGTTGGGCCTGTGTGTTGTTTTTGATTCATAATTCCTTCTCCTGATTCCTGCAATATTAACGCTTCATGGCGAGATCAGGGCTATCTCACCATTCCGAACTTCTCCCAGCTTCAAGCCAATGGTCTCAGCATTACCTACGCGGTCACCATTCTCATCAAACGCGATAATTCCCGAAAGCCCGACCAGTAGTTGGGGGTTTCTAACTGCCTCGCGGAACTCTATCGGATCAATCAATAGAGATCCTTCCTGAGCCTCTGAAACTTCAACGACGGCATCAAGCAAGATGTATACGGCATCAATGGCATGCGCGGCAAAGGGCGTGGTAGGTTCGTGCCCTATGATATCGATATAGTCATCAACGAGTTCATCTGGGAGAGGAGGCATGACTCCCGCAAATATCACCCCTTCTGCCTGATCTCCCAGTGGTTCTACAAAGTTCGGCACCGAAGCCACCGCGTCTCCTGAGATGAATGGTCCGGCATAGCCTGCATCCCTCAACTGACGAAAGAGGAGTGCGCCTTCGGGATTGAATCCTTCAAAGATGACTGCGTCCGGGCCATCGGCCGCAATTTGGGCAGTCAGTTCACTGAAATCAACCGCACCAGGTACAATATGCTCGCGGGTTACCTCTCGTCCGCTCTCTTCGAGCATCCCTTGAGCCGCATCTGCCAGATCTTCGCCGTAGGCCTCGCTATCATCGATTATCCAAACGGTAGCCGCATTCAATTGGGATAGAACATACTGAGCTTGCATAATCCCTTCGGCTTTATTGCTATACACTGTGCGGAAGAAAAAACTTGATTCCGGTTGAGTGAATGTGAGGTCAGCCCGAGTGGCAGAAGCGGAGATCATTACAATTCCAGCTTCTGCATAGGCCGGGATCGATTCTGCCGCTCCCGAACTGCATTGAGGGCCAATAATACCCACTAGACCTCTTTGACGGCGTAACTGGTTAGCAGCATTGGTGGCGCATCCAGCTTCATAACAACCGTCATCTTCGGCCCACACTTTAATCTCGTGGCCGCTAATTTCTTCACCGTTTTCAGCTTTCCATCGCTCCACTCCCACTATCACCGCATCACGGATTTCGATACCTCTGGGTCCAATTGGACCGGTGAGTGCTGCAGAAACGCCGATAATGACAGGTTCATCTTGAGGTATGACAATAGGCGTTTGAGTATCTCGAGGGATATCCTCACCACCAGTCTGTTCAGACCCTTCCTTTTCGTCACATGCTCCTGACAGTAACATCATCAAGAGTGTGAGACACAGTACGATTCCGATTATAGAGCGCCGTAAATGCAACATAATTCACCTCCGTTACGTGTTCCTGGTATTGGCCGGGTATATACAAAATCGTATTTTGGTTCGAAAAAAACTGGGGGGGATAAATGTATTTGGTGGTATTTTTGAAACGTAGGCCGTCTCAACGCCCAAGTTAAATCCCCGCCAATATGAAACCCAAGATTGCCACTAATATGGCATAACATGTGTTAAGTAGTCAAGGCATGTCCCGTACCATGCAAATGCTTCAAGATCCACTAACTTCATTAGCTTGGTAATTCACCTGAGTCAATTCTGGATTAGGTTCATGAGCTTTCTTGCCATAAACCTTTTCATATGCCTTACAGTACGGGCAGAGGCCGCCTTCAATCTTCTTAACGAACCAGAAGGCAAATCCTTTCTGATTCACGCGTGCCTTATCACATACTGTACACTCGATACATTTCTGAGCCATTTCGATGTCTTTTTGAGTGACGTTGTTGTCCATGATATTCCTCCTTCTTTCTTTAATATGATGGTTTTTACTTGAGCATTTCGCCTGTTTCACAGTAATACTTGAGCCAAGACATTAACGAGGTCATTATCAACATCAGTTTTTCCTCGGTTGTCTCGTTAATAGCATCCTCATTCATAGGAGTGTAGATAAACTGAAATCGAGCTGAACATGTCCCATTGCCTTGATCCACAAACTCAAGATCAAATATGATTATCGACTTCTCTTCAGATACCAAAACAAACTGAATACGAGTATCAGGCTCATGCCGCGTAGTTATCCACTTTGTTTTCACAGGTACACCAAACAAGGCAGATCCGGACATTTCTTCAATAAAAATGCATCCTTTTTCATTCACCCCACTATCAGAACATACCATCTGATATTCCCAACCATTTATCCATTTCAACTCTTCCACCGGACAGCATAGAGGAAATACCATGCTCAAAGGTGCCTTGATCTCTTCCTCAACAGTACAAACAATCCGTTTGGCTTGAAATTCACTCATTTGAAAACCTCCTTTAAATTGTTGAGTTTGATCTCTTACGCTACCAGTTTATGAAAAAATCCCCTTAAGTACACCATGCACTTGGGGGGATTTTTGCTTGGTCAGGTGGCCAGTATCTTGGTAAAGTTCATGGTTTTCTCGCTATGACTGCAATCTCCATAGATTCCGTCTGATACGGAGTTCCGGAAACATCGGAATAGAATTCTTCGATCTTAAAACCGCTCTTTTCGAACTCTTCTCTAAGCGATTCGCAACTGAAATGCTGTAGCCAATTATATACCGTTCTCGTGCGTGACTCTTCTATTATCGTGTGCTTGTCGAGGATCACTTTTTCAGCTTTGCCTTTCAGTATTTTTCCAACAAGACTACCATATCAGATCATTCTATTTGCCAGCCCGAATCCTCCCATGCTTTTCTCATCACATCGTTCTTTTTCAGGTATTCATCGATTACCGATTTTGGGACCGTATTCAACGGGCATGAAAAGTTAACACAATTGGGGCAAAAGAAAGTTTTAAGGGTAATAACAAAAGAAATACTGGAAATCAAACTGGCTGCGGCTATTCCAATCATTCCTAAAAGTGCGATCAAACTATATTCAGCGTAATCAAATGCAATATACCAGATTCCATAACTATGGATAGCTAGCGGAAAGACAAAGAATATTGTAACAACCAGAAAATACATCATGAATTTTTCAAATTTGTTCAGGGGTTTGGGATTGTAAGACCAAAATTTGAAACTGCCATGATTAGCGAGGCAATGCAGTGTGTTGCCTTTTTCTGAATAATAAGGACAATGACTGCAAAGAAAACGGATTTCAAAAACGCCAAACATCAAGAATAAATAAGCTATGTAAGCATATAATGTCCACCATACGCTTGTTATTATCTCGGCAATTAAATATGATGCATAATAGAGATAAATATGGCATAATGAATATATGGAAAAGAGAGATGCCAGAAAGTTAAGTAATGATGCACAATATGAACTCCGTTGTTGCGTTATACGGATG
>JABMQN010000187.1 GCA_013203045.1 Chloroflexota bacterium | reverse complement strand
GGTGCTGTTTGGTGTAGAATAACATCGAGGTCTCCTCCTTTTGCTGGCAAGCCAGCTTTTTATTTTGTAGCATAGGTTACCATATAAATGGATGCCCGGGGAGGAGGCCTCTATAAGTATCAAGTCATTCCACTCGACCGCTTGGGGCGGTCGAGCCTTGAGGTTTGCCCGCAACAGAAAGTCAGTTTTCAGGACACTTGGCAACACGAGGGCAATAACAGGTCAAATGGTTATTTGAAATATGTGCTATAATCCCAGCAATTATCGGGGTGTTGCCAAGGCAAATTCGGCACATTCCCAATCGTCCGGTGAATTCAAGCGTTAGACCTATCAACATAAAATAGTTTGGCAGGGAATCAAATAATGAGCATCAAAGCAATCCAACGGATGAAAGATGAGAATACCATGCTCCGGATGGGTTTGGAAGCTCTGCAACAATCAGAAAAACCCGGTTCAAAAGTGAACCAAGCGGTGCTTCAAGCAATGATCGAAAACAACGAAAAACTGGTGAGAAGTTGCGATGAAGGAACACCCTTCATCGCCAGCTATCACGCCTATGCCCCCGAGATTCTCGTAGCGATGAACCTTCCGTGGTATGCCATCGCTGCTACTCCGGTAACCATGCCTGCCAGTATCCTTCAACAGCAAGTAAGAGAATGCGATAAACTCGACATCCCCGCCGATCTATGCACGGTAATCAGGCTCTCCCTCTACATTATTGAGAATGACTATTTCCCACCGCCAACTGCATCGATAGCCATGATTACTCCTTGCGACGGGACTGTGATGATGCATCAGCTATTGGCTAAAAAAGATGATTGGCGAGACGTTCCATCGTTCGCTCCTGATCCACCTTATTCGGACAATGAGAGAGCCATGGACTACTATACCCAGGAATTCAGGGGAATGGTGGCCTTTCTGGAGAAACACACGGGAAGGCGGTTGGATTATGATAAGCTTCGGGGCGTGATCGAAGAATCGAATAAACAGTACAAGTTGTGGGCAGAGTACAATGAACTAAGACGGGCGGTACCATGTCCGCATGGGTACAAGATTGGCGCTCAGATATGGACCATGGTTACAATGCTGTGGCCAGGCGATCCCCGGTGTACTACCTGGCTCGAAGAGTTGGTCGCGGAGACCGAACAGAGGGTTCATGAAGGAATAGGGGCCATACCCGAAGAGAAGATAAGACTGTTCTGGTACGATCTTCGTCCGTTTTGGATATACGAATTTGGGCCATGGTTAGAGAAGGAATGGGGCGCGGTTGTCATCATGGATATGATAACCTACAATCCCTACACGCTCATCGATACGTCAACTGAAGAAACAATGTTGCGGGGACTGGCAAAAAGAAGCCTGAGCGATGCACTCATGGTTCGTCAGGAACGCGGTCCTGCGGATATTGTTGCCACGGATATAACACGGGTAGTAAAGGACTACAAAATCGATTGCGTAATATGGCCCGCTCATATGGGGCACAAGGCCAAGGCCGGTGTGGTAGGCATCGGAAGGCAGGTTTGCCGGGAACTCGGAGTCCCATTCCTCCACATAGAACTTGATATATTCGATCCTCAGTACACCAGCTCGGATGAGATAAAAGATCAAATGTCCCAATTCTTCACCGCGATGGAATTAGGTTAGAGATGTGCCAAAAACACCACAAATGTTCTTTGGTAGAGAAGGGAGCAGGGGATATTGGTGAAATAGTAAAGGTTGAAGGTCTAACACCTCCTTGCAGCGGACTGCTAGGGCAGCCGGTTTTCAGAATGTGGGCATGGCTGAAAAGGGCAAGAATACAGATAGAGTAGAATAGTGGAGAGGCCTAGCAGCCGCTGAAGTCGGGCGTTATCGCGCCAAGGGAAGCTTGGCGTGTCTTACAGGGTGAAAGTCCCTGTCGGGTAAGGTCTAGCCAACCACCCGTATTGAGTGTTGCGCCTGTGGCGGAGTCGGATAAACCGACGAACAAAACAGGTGAAGCGTACACAGAGAATTCCGGTGGCCTCCCACGTAAGCTACGATTGAGACTAACGAACCTCTCGATTCGAATTATGTCCAACGTAATGATAAGTTTTTGCTCTTTCTCGGTGGTCTCTCCCAATGATTCGTCAAGCCAGGGAAAAAGACTCACTTGTATCTTCAGCCAGTACCCGTTTACCTTATTAGCTAATGCCATAGATGATCTCCTTCGTGTTCAGCTATACTCTCATTTTATCTGATACGATGGAAATCATCACGCTTCCTATAGTCCGAAGAAAAATCGGTTAGTATGCTATTTTTGCAAGAGGCTCAACACATTATATATAGTATCTTTCTGAGTTAACTAGATAGGCATATTTTATAATTACCCTTTTCGTGCCGAATCCTTCCTGCGATAACAGCTCGATGAACACTTGTTCCTATTTGTCATTTTTGCCTGATGATTCAATCCTTCTTCCCAATAAATCGGGATAATAGAATGGAATTTGCCCTCCAGCTTTCACCCTGTAGTTGTAGGCGAACCCGCTGGTGCACATGTCGAACACGAGTTGAAGTCAATCTCCCGGATCTACATTTGTCGCACGGCTTAAACACAAGCAACAATAAAACTGACCATACGGTCAGTTACGATTTTCACGCAGTGGTGCGCATTAAAACATAAGATCAATCACTTCCTTCGCCTAACCAACGCATCGCTTCTCTTGCCGGGGCAAAGGCTATGGTTCCTGGGTGAATTTCGCCCTTAGTATGGCAAAACCTTCGCTTCCGTTACCCTTAATAATACCAAATTCATGCTTGTCCAAAATAAGTTTTAGACTGAGCATTTGAGGAGAGACTCCTCGAAGTAGTAAGGTGAAAGAGCATAGACTAGTTTGATAATTGTATCAGTATTACGTGACAAAGTATTTGCACAAGAGGAAACAAAACAAGCAAGACCGATTAGAATGCTTCCGATAACTAATCCCTGAGCAATAGGTGTCATATTAGGTATATACAGCACGTATCTCTGAGAGACTTCAATCTTTTGAAATAAAAAAGTGGAATTCAAGGATACCAACAATAAACATTGCAACAACTACTGCTATTGCAAAAATATAAAGGAGTTTTACCCCAGAGCCTTGTACAACTGACCAAAGAGTTTCGTTTTTGTTTGTTTCCATGATACTCCTCTGCAAGTTTTTAGGCGTATAACGCTGAACTCACTGGTTTTTACGCAGCGGAGCGGAGTAAAAATCCAGTGCAGTAATTTGTTATGATTTTTTTGAAATTTCTGCTAAAAACTATTAAAAGCATCGATTATATAGTTGATTGCATAAGCGTATAAGCATCATGTCTTGCCCGTAACCAGCGATAAAAGAAAGCCCAATAGGCACACCATTAGCTT
>JABMQN010000186.1 GCA_013203045.1 Chloroflexota bacterium | reverse complement strand
TTGCCGTTTTTCATCTTGATCTTCTTGGGACTCTGGATCTCAACCTTCTTTCGACACTTCATGCAATAGGCTGTCACAATAACTCCCTTTAATAAAGGCCATTTAATTCATAGACGAGTGGCAACGTGCGGAAGTTCCAAACGGGCCTGTGACAGATAGTAGATGGATGATACTCAGCTCGTAGGCGTACCAGAATGGCTATAGGGATGAGTTTGTGTATTCGGAGTAGGGTTTCTATTAACTCGGACATGATACCCATTCACAAGCGACCTGGCACTTCATGAAAACACTAGAGAGGCTTGGTCCGATCCCTTTAATTTGTTTAGTCATTAGCCTTGTTCATTTACGGTTAGGCCAATTCCCCCTTAGGGCTCTGCCCTAAAAACCGAGCGGTCCCCAAAAGCCCTGCCCGCAGGCTCCGGGAGTGAACTTGGTTTTCCCTTCCGTTTTCTTTTCTGGTGTTTTATTAATCCCCCACTCTCACAAAACCACGACGTTCTTATTAGGATCGGATTAGCTTTGCGTTGACAATTAATTCAATTGCATTCTGCACGGACAGGGATTCGTGACAACGGTGTTGAGATGATTTTTCCCCCTTGTGGTTGATAGATAGTAGTTATGATTATCCTAGTCTTCTTCTAATTCACAAGATTCAGAAATTTCTTCGAGGAATTCTGGCTTGAGAAAACGTATTATTGAAGAGTGCTGCTTTATCTGATCTTTCAGTGCTGAAAATGAAATATACCGACACATTTGATAAAGTGGTGGCGACAATCTAGTAAATGTTGGTCGGTTTACTTCAGCCATGACTCTCTCACGTTTATCATCAGGTGCAACAAGGTATAACGGAATTTTAAGGTTTGGCTGCATAGCAATCAAATCAGACATACGTAGCAATCCCGAATATATCGATGTTGTACTCTCTATCTCAAATGCCGCAGTTATGGCGTTTCCTTGAAGCCAAAGAACATCTATTAGTTCAATGGTCTTGTTTGTTGCGGCGTCGAATTGCAAGGGAAGCTCTGTCTTCATCTTTGGAAGATCAGAAAAATTCTTCCCTTTAAAATCACGCCCACGATCATTCCTAGCCACCCAAACGTCAAAACCCATATCTGAACCAAGTTTGAGCAACACCCATTGTATTTCCGTATGCTCAGTAGGTCTCTTTAATAACACTTCTTCATCTGAGGGTTGATCAGCAGTCTCAGGCACTGTTACGGACCCTATCTTTGTTTTAAGAGTTCTTGGGCGATAAGCGAGTTTTTTCTTGTCTACTGGACGTACCTCTGGATTATTTTTAGCGACACGCAAAGCGTTAACAACGATTTCCCCATCAGATGCATTCCATTTTCCAGGTGAACCACGGAAGTGACCAGTCCAAGCATGTGGGCTAGGTAGGTTCTGAAACATACTTAAGTGATCCCGAAGTTCTTGAACGGGCACAGCAGTTTCGTGATCAAGTGCGATCAGTGGTTTTACTTTTAGACGGGATGGGAAAATGTCATCTTGCCATATTCGAGAATTATCCTGAAATGCTTTACCTGTCACTTCAAGCACCCCTACAAAACGGGATATTCCAGTCAGATAGCAGAGAAGATAATCACCTTTCTTTATCTTCTGAACGCTCTTCCATCGGGACTGACGAAAACCTGAAGTGGTCCCTCCTGCGGGAATGAATTCATCCCAAGAAGTGCCCGTGAAAAGGTCTAGCCAGTAGTTTCTATCTGCCATGAGTCTCAGCCCCCCTCTTATAATTGCAACCTTCGACTTCAGGCACCGCCAGTTTGACCGCATTATACGCTCTTATGATCAGGAGAGGCAAGGGAAAGAGGGGCACAAACCTCAAGAGATTATATGAGATTTTAGATCTGACCGATTAAGTGAACCACATTCCCCACAGATAAAAGCGACCTCTCAGGATCAATATCCTACGGCTTTCTCTTTCAATGTGACCACATGGTACTGTTTCAAAACCAATATCCCATTGTGTATCGCTTGGTATCATTTTTGTCCGTTTGGGACTTTTGTGTTCTGTTAATTCGCCTTAGGATCAAAATCCTGGGACCTCTCTAATGGGATGGCAATAATTTATAGCTAATAAGCCTAATGGTTACTCTCGGTTTGGCTGTTCTGGATAGCCCTTTTGTGGAAGCTGTGTATTGGAGACCCTCCACACCAACAAATAAACCAGTAGACTGACAAGAACCGATCAACTTTGTCCGTACCGTTAATTGAATTGCATACTCTGGGGTAATTATGGAAGCATTTCGATGCTGTCATAGATGGCGTCAAACTCTGCACTGAAAAGCTCAAACTGGTCTGCCTCAAATGTAAATCTGATGATGTTCCCCCCTTTTAAAATCACTGTATCCCATCTCTCATAGTACACAGGTGTTCCATCATCCATCTCACCTTCAACCACGTACCGAGTCTCGCAAGCAGGATGTCCATCAAAACTGAACGTCCTAGGGCTGCTGGCTATGGTCAGCTTCCACCCATTGCTCTTAATGCCATTGAATATATAACGGATATGGTCCTCAGGTGAACACCACCTTTCAGAGAAACATTCACTACCACAGCATTGCGCGCCGCCCTTAGTCCGAACAACCGCCAATTCGAAAGGCTCTAAGATATGGACAGCGCACGATTTATATTCAGGTTTCACATACGTAAGTTCAGGTCTCGCCCATGTATCCGGGTAGTTGAACGCATACCCGAAGAGGTCGCATTCTACTCTCGAACCCAACTCCACTGTCGTCTCATCTGGGGTGGACTTCTGCATATGGGAACTCTCAATCGTCGTCTCATTCGGGGTGGACTTCTGCGTATGGGAACTCTCAATGTCATCAGTTATGTTGCTATCCCCACATGCCGCTGCGAGTATTATCAATAGTAGCAACGACACAACACCGCATGACAACCAACGTCTTTTATTCTTTTCCATTCTACCCCCCTCCCGTTCGATTCGGGATTATTTAGCTTACGTTAAAGGTATCCAAAAGATAATGTCAAGAGTTCTATGCGGAATTCTCCACCAATGGGGTTGCTGGATCTTTATTTCTTCAAAGATTTTAGCTTTGGGATTAAGAGACGAAAAAGAGCCTTTCATTTTTCTTGTCATAGTCACAGATACCTCCAATTTGACAGCATTATACGCTCTTAGGGTGAGAAGAGGCAAGAGAAAGAGATTACCCCCAAAAACCCTTCACAGCCTACATAGTCTACACTGTTTTTCGGTGCTACTATCTTTCCCCCACTCATACAATCAACAGAAATAAGTGCTAGCTGCTATGAAAGTTGGTGTCACCCATCTGTTTGGATCGTATTGGTTTGTGGTACGTTGATAGTTGGATGATTATATTCTCATGGGAGGATGACACAAGATGAGAAAGAGAAACAAAATATACATCGTTTTTCTACTGATATCAATTATATCGCTCTTCATGACCAACGGTTGCAGCAGCGACAACGAAGAACCGCTTTCGGAAGAGGAGTATATTACAGAAACCTATTACCTACTTTCTGATAGTAATTACGCAACTAGTGAATTTTGGGGTGCTATGGGCTACGCCACGCAACAAGCGGGTGAAGGTGGAATCTCTGCAAGCTATAATACGATTGAAACTGCTGCAGACGCGTTCAATACCGAACTCCAACGTCTCAAGAAAGAATGGGATAAAATCAATCCTCCAACTAACCAATTCCAAAATCACAAATGTCGAAGTGAAGTCTTCGACATACAAATCAAATATGCTAAGAAGATGCGAAAGGCAGCAGCATCTGAGGATTTGGACCTCATGGAAGCCAGTCCTTCAACTGAAGATGTCCTTGAAAAAATGGATGAATGCACATAGGTTATAATCGTTTGGAGTAGTCAGATGCATCTTCACGAATACAGAATAGGTTTTCAGTGCTAGAGTAACCAACACTCACCAAATTGCCTACTCTTCTCCACCTACGAACTAGCTTTGCTTTGACTAATATTTTAATTGCATTCTGCACGGACAGGAGTTCGTGCCAAGGGTGCGGGAGTTAGTCTATATAGATTTTATTGGAATTTACTCCCACCTAACATCCACCCCTCTTTCCTCAAGCTGGGGTATGTGGACGTTGATTGATGTTTCGCTTGAAGGATTACCACACAGATTCACTTCAACTCCCTTTCCCAGACCCTCATTATCCACTAGTGTTAAGATGTCAACAATATGATTAGAATCAAGGTGAAGTCTTTTGATTTCACTGTAATTAGATATCGTCGATAGATCGCTTACCCTGTTTTTCCCAATATCAAGAGACTTCAGAGCAATCCTTGCATTTCCAGAATCATAAGTGACGATTCACTGGGAACAGACAGGGCGGAAGCCCATTTTGCCGCTACCCCAACCCCTGTATGAGTAGCCGCGAATAGTAGACCGCACGGAATCCGCGCGGACGCTCCAGCCTCCGCCGCGAAGCACACTTCCCAAGCCCGTAGAAGGTCCGCGTGGATTAGCGGTAGGGCTCTCCTTGTAGTATTCTTCGTCATACCAGTCCCAGCACCATTCCGAGACGTTGCCGTGCATGTCG
>JABMQN010000185.1 GCA_013203045.1 Chloroflexota bacterium | reverse complement strand
GATCGGAACAATCGGCAATCCAAAATCAATTGGCATTTTACCAATGCCGATGCTCGGATAAAATTGAAACACCTTTATCCGAAATTATAACTGTTACAGGGTGCTAGTAGGAACCTCTACTCCCATTCCTCCACGGTGATTGTCTGCTTCTTTGTATCAGATCCACCTGGGCTTTCGACGGTCAAACTCACCGAGTATGTCCCGGTAGCGCCATACGCATGACTGGGATTCCGAACCTCGCTGACAGTTCCATCACCAAAATTCCACGTCCAGCTAGTGATTTCTCCGGTTGAGTGATCAGTGAAGGTTTCGGTGTGTCCTACATACGTTTCTTCGTGCCCGAAGAAATCAGCTACCGGAGGAGCTTCCAGTACCTGGATGTAGGCTGTTTTTTCCTCGGTGGCTATTGCTCCAAGCTGGCCAGTTACGGTCAAGCTCACCGGGTATACACCGACATCCTGATAGGTATGAGATGGGCTCTGTTCTTCACTCATACCACCATCACCAAAATGCCATGCCCAACTTACAATATCCCCTTTCGACTGGTCAGTGAACTGCACGTCAAGAGGATGATAGCCACTTGCATAATCCGCAGAAAAGTCGACCTCAACTACCTGTATGTAATCCTCAACACTCTCAGTATCCGATCCGTCAGGACCATCGACAGTCAAACTCACGGTATAGTTGCCAGCTTCAGTGTAAGTATGGAGAGGGCTTTGCACTTCGCTGGTACCGCCATCACCAAAATCCCAGGCCCAACTGGAAATAGTCCGGGTTGATTTATCATCAAACTTGACCGTCAGGGGCGCACCTCCACTGATCGGTTCACCGCTGAATATAGCCGCCGGCGGGTGAGGAAGTACGGTCAATATCTGCGTCGCCGGTTCTAACCAGTCCCCATCTTTATCTCGAACCTCGAAGACAACCGCATATATGCCAGCTTCTCCCGTTATAGCAGATGTTTTAAAAACACTCCGGAACGCGATCGGACCGTGTCCTTCAACGCTCCACTTGAACTCCGTGATTTGACCCGGCACATCGCTACCTTTACCTTTGAAATTGACTGTATCACCGAGATATGCAGGATTGGGAGATATTTCTTCTATCACAGCCATGGATTCACTTGGAGTCGGTTCAGGGATTGGGGTAGGAGTCTCCACTGCAGGAAGTGTCGGAGAAGGTATTGGTGTCTGTGTCGGTTCAGGAGTATTTGTTGGACTCGATGGTGTATCAGAACCATCTGAACAAGCAATGGTGAGCAAAAGAGCCACTAATACCAGAATGAAGAGAGCTCTCATCAATTCCCCCCATTAAGCGATTTTGAACCCATCCCGGGTTTGACCGAATTATATGATTTTGTTTCCCTCATTGCAAGCATATTGATAATTAAATTCTTGCAACTGGCAGCACAACAACATATAATCCCGATAGCAAGTCTAGTTCAAAGGACGGGTATTGGATCACGACGCAGCCCAAGACGAATTGACTCTGGTACGCCGAGCCAAGGCAGGCGATAAGGAAGCCTTCGGACAGCTGATGCAAAACCATGCGGTACGAGTTTACCGGATCGCATATGCTATTGTGCAGAACCAGGCTGAAGCTGAAGACGCGGTACAGGAAGCTTTCATCACTGCTTTCAAATCTATAAAGAAACTTGAGAAGGAAGAGTCCTTTAGTTCCTGGCTCAGCCGTATCGTTACCACCAGGGTTTACGATCTTATTCGCAAGAAACAACGTGGGCAGAAGACCATCGAAAAAGAAACCACAGCCCTCAAAGTTGAAATTGCCCGATCTTCCAGCAATCCGGCAAATGGAACAGCAGACTTGAGCCTCGATTTGCAGCAAGCGATAACAAAACTGCCAGAGTTGCACTGGCTTGCGATAATGATGCGTTATTCAGAGGATGCGTCCACCGATGAAATCGCCAGCATTCTAAACCGTCCCGCCGGAACTATCAGAAGAGTTCTGAGCGAATCATACCAAATGTTACGTCTTCATTTAGAGGGAGATGATAACCATGAAGTGTAGTAGTGTGAGGGAAAAACTCTTTGATTACATAGACGGCGCGCTCAAGGGCAGTGATCTTCAGGCAGTTGAAGATCATCTCAAGAGCTGTTCGGAATGTCGTCATGAACTTGAGAAAGTCCAGCAGTTGGATGCACGCCTGCAGCAGGAGATTCCTGCATATGTTGAAAGCATCGAACCAGCTCCGGCATTTCTTAATCGGCTGAAATCGCTCGATCTCGAGCCGGAAGCATCACCTGGGCCTATCTCCAATATGCTCAATTCCTTCTTCTCCATATTCGAGGAGCATCGTATGGCATTTGGAACCGGGTTGGCGGTACTCATTATGATCGCTATCGGGCTGTCCATCCCTACCATGACCCAGGATGAAGAGAGAGATTCGGCTCCAATGATTGCGGAAGCAACACCGCCAGATTCACGTGAATACTCAGCTACACAAGCTCCAACTGAAGAATCGATGATGATGGGTGAATCGAGCAATGATATGAACAAGACAGCAGGAGAGGGGCCATCGTTCACATGGGATGATTCGGCAGAAGAAATGCCAACACTTGCACCTGCACCCATACCTGAACCAACGCCGACTCCGACTCCGGTACCAACGCCGGCCCCTCCGACTCCAACTATTGACCCAACGATAATAGCTGATGTCGGTGAAGCTCTCGCCGGTGGGGGAGTTGTGGCCGCCGAAGATGAGGACTATTACTCTGGATCAGCGGATGTCTCTGTAAGTACAGATAAGGAGCCAATGGAGGATCCGGCAACTATAATCGCTATCAATGACGAAGATGTAATGGCAATCATCGAGGGTACATTCCTCATGGAAGTGCTCTATGATATCACCGAAGAAGATTACATTTGCGATGGCCCCACCGTTGCCATCACGTTAAATGAAGTTGATCCACCGGGGAACCTGATATACGTCTGTGTCGATCTTGAAAATGAAGAGGTGGTCGAAATAAAGATCTGGGGCGAATAGGAACTAAGTTGAGTTCCTGCCCAATTCAACCTCTCCGACTTGTATCGCGATATACCTCGATGCTACTGAGTGTAACATTTACAAGGTTCTTGTTCGAGATCTCTCATAGGTGCCATGTCGAGCCGAATTTCGAGAGTGCCGGTCTCTGCAACTACTGGAGGCATCGTTGGTAATGGTCCCGGAGATTGAGTAAATGAGTTGGGCGTTGCAGCACACAGAACCGTAATTGTAATTATGACCGCGATGAAGATTACAATTGCCGCTGCCGCAGCAGGTATCCACAACTTTGGAGTTTCAGCCATTCGCTGAGGTAATATGTTCCATCACTGGCCTTTCGAGTCAAGTTCATCGGCCAACTCATGAAGGCGCATCCTATCCCTTTGTCTTCGCAGCCTCATTCGGCTCGAAGATCTTCTGGGTACGAATCTCATCAACCTCTTTGGGCAGCGGTTCAAGATTATTTGAGAATTCAGGATAGCTCTTCAGGCAATCATGAACGCTCTCACCGCCATTGAGGCGATCAGCACATTCATCAAATATCTGATAGTAATCGCTACTCACAACCATTACCTTGCCCCATTGTTTTTCGGAGCGATTTTATAGCAGTACATTGCATCGCCCTCACTGTTCCCGGTGTTTTACCCAATATATCACTGCATTCTGTTGCGCTGAAACCAGCAAAAAACCTCAGGAAAATAATCTCCCTGTGCATAGGTGGAAGATAGGTTAAAGCTTCCATTAGATTATCAACTTGGATATCGATTTCAACAGTTTGAGAGAGATCATCTTCCCCCTCGATCGCTTCTTCATCCAGCATTGCTGTTTTGTGGTTTCCGTTCTTTCGTAAATGATCTATCACCAGATTGTGAGCAATTTTAAAGACCCAGGCTTCCATTTGCAACCCGCGTTCCTGGTAAGAATCCAGAGATCTCATGGCCCTTAGAAACGTTTCCGAAGCCAGGTCCTCCGCGTCAGGCTGGTTACCAACGCGAACATAGATGGATTGAGCTACTTTGCTATAGCTCTGCTCATACAGGCTGACTAGATCCTCTTTCTTCGGTTTTCCGTTCGATTTGTTGCTAGCCACTATATCACTCTCTTTTAGGTGCCAGAGACATAATATTACCATTTGAGGAAAAAAAGTGGGTTAAAATCGGGGGTGGAGAAGTAAACATACGGTAAATATTCAGTAAATAATTATTTATAATAACGCCACGATTGATCACTCTGGTAAATAAGCTTTCAGGGCGTCATAAGTAATTAACATTAATGGTGTTTATACGTTATATATTATAAAGGGGGTGATATTAAGCCTAACAGTCAAACAATTGGACACAGAAAGAAGTGATTTAGAAACATGAGTAATCGTCAGGATAATTGTTAGAAAAGAGCACTGACAATAAAAAGGAGGATACAATGGCAACAAAATTAGTCATCTTTATCTTGGTTCTGCTGATGGTGATTACAGCTGGTTGTGCGAGTGGTGGTGTGTTTGTTCCGGCGAAGGTGATTACTACAATTGTCAAAGATAGTGGAGCTCCCGTCTCTGTAGTTAGG
>JABMQN010000011.1 GCA_013203045.1 Chloroflexota bacterium | reverse complement strand
GGATAAAGCACGGCGACTACAAACCGATCCAGCTGGGGTGTTTCCGGCCTAATCAGGATTGCTCCAGCACGGCCACGCCGATGGAAGGCCTCTATACCTGTGGCGCTTCCAACTATCCGGGTGGACTGGTACTTGGTGGACCTGGTTACCTTGGCGCTAACAAAGTGGCTGAAGACCTTGGCGCGAACAAGTGGTGGAAACCCACACCGGAGATGGATAAATACATAAAGACATATCTTGAGGACGGGCCGCTGGGAATCGGCGGACTACCGACCGAATAGACTGGGATCAAACAACCCGGAGGATAAACCTCCGGGTTGTTTTCTTAGAGCCACCAACTCTCTTGTGAAAGAGGCATGGTTTTTGTATCTCTAACATGAGGTAAGAGAAACTCTACCGTTTATGGTGCTAACTCCATGCACAAAAGATAATGCTCTCCATACTAGAAAACAGATGCTTCCCCGATAGGCCCGAGAATCGACAAGCAGTATAGTCCAATCACTCCTAAAGTAAAACTCACCCAATCCCATAGCACATTAAATCCTGACCGAAAGGTCAAATAGCTATTAAGCTGAACATCCGGTCAGTCGTTTAAAACACAAACCTAGTTTGATTCAAAAAGGAGGTCGAAATATGCTAGTAAATCACGTTGGTATCGTTGTCAGGGATATGGAGAAATCCATCGCGTTCTATCGGGATGGGCTCGGACTGACGGTGTTTGTCGATGAGATGGTTTCGGGCCCTGATGTCGATGAGCAATGCGATGTCAAGAATGGCAAATTCCGCCTGGTGCTGCTCATCGATACGGCGGCCAACGCGGTCGAATTGTGGGAGTGGAAAAATCCCCTGCCCGAGCCGACACCTGCTGAGCCCAACCGGTTCAATTCGGCAGGCTTCTTTGAGATCGGGCTACTGGTCGATGATCTCGATGAAGCGGAGAAAAGGCTCATTGAAAAGGGATACAGCTTCACGAGTCCCGTTTGGGATTTTTGCAAGGGCAGAGGGTTGTTCGGCGGGGCCTACGGAAAGGTTCGATACCTGCTCGATCCCGATGGGGTTCGGGTGGAGCTCGTCCAACTGATTTTGGAGGATGAGCCTGGGTTATGAAAGCAATCGCTAAGTGATCACGCAGGAGGGATTGCGCAGACTCAAAGGAGGTCGATCGTGAAGGGGCCAACAAATAAAGGAGGACTGGAGAATGCTGGTAAACCACGTTGGTATTGCAGTCACGGATGTGGAGAAGTCCATCGAATTCTATCGAGATGCTTTGGGATTGACGTTATTTCAGGACCAAATAATTTCGGGTCCTGATGTAGATTTGCACGCAAACGTCAAAGACGGCAAGTTCAGAATGGTCTTGCTCATCGATGCTGCGGGAAATGCAGTTGAGCTGTGGGGATGGGAGAATCCCAAACCTCAAGTCAAACCGCCCGAACATAGCCAGTTTACTTCTGTCGGGATCGTAGAAATTGGCCTCATGGTCGATGATCTGGACGAAGCGGAGAAGCGACTAAACAAAAATGGTTATAGCTTCAGGGACCCCCTGTGGGTTTTTGGGAAAGGGAAGGACTGGTTTGGAGGATCGTACATCCACATAAGGTATGTGTTAGACCCTGATGGCGTCCAGGTTGAGTTGACCCAGATGGTACCCGAGGAAACCTCCTGATCTTTGTTTTGAATTACATGCTTGGTTAAGTTAAATTCTAATCGTAGCTGGCAATCGGCGTAACATGTCGCGCTTTGCGAATCTTTTCATAAGGAGGCTTATCATGAACGACTATGAGAAGGTCGGGGACAAGTTCTATTTCAATACGGAAGGCTACATGATCACGAACAAGTGTCCCGATAAAATCTGCCCGTTTATCATGCCTTACTTCTCGCGCATGATGTGGCTGATTATGGACCGAATATACGAGGGCCTTGATCCCCTGCCAACCTTCCCTTTCGGCCATTGCGATGATGTGGGGGTCGAATGTGGGGGTATGGGTAAGATCCGGGTGGAGATAAAAACTGTCTATGGCGAGATCTGACTAGCATTCATTAGGGGTTATGTTAAGGAGGTGTTCTATGAATATAACCATCCGTCCAGCTAAACCTGAAGACGCGAAGTTGCTTGCCTGGTGTATGCTGGTATCTGGCCGATCACACCTGGAAATTGGGATTTGGGATCTCCTTATTTCTCAGCCTGAAGAGAGATGTCTGGAGTTCCTTGAGTTATTGGCGTTACAGGGGCCACGCCACATGTGCTATTACACGGAGTTCCTGGTGGCGGAAGTCGATGGCAAGCCGGTGGCTGCGCTTGAAGGTTTCGATCCCATCAGCAACGGGGAAGAGACGGTAGCTGAACCACTGGCCGCCGTCGTTGAAAAAATGGGGCTGACAGAGGAAGACATGGCTCCGGGCCAAGAGAGCATTGCCGCGTTCTACACGTGTCATCCAGATTTCGCCCCGGGAGCCTGGATTGTCGAACAGGTTGCCGCCCTTCCGGAGTATCGTCGTGCAGGGGTGATCAGCAAGTTGATCGAGGCCGTATTGGAGAAGGGGAGAGAGCAGGGATTCAAACTGGCGCAAGTAGGCTTCTATATCGGCAACACTCCAGCACAGCGAGCCTACGAAAAGACTGGCTTCCGGTATGTAGACGAAAAACGCCACCCGGATTTCGAAGCAGCCATCGGCTGCCCCGGCATGATACGGTTTCTACGTGATATTTAGGGCCTCAGGAGTAAGGGCTTTTAGTTTTAGACATGATGAACAGGATTGACGAGATAATAACATCTTGCCTATCCTGTTATCCTGTCTAAAGTATATTTGGTTCCGGATTGTCCGGATTGTCCGGATTGTCCGGATTAGGTTGTAATAGTCAACGATATTTGGGGCTGCGTTAGCGGGTATTTGCAGATTCACTGTAGACAGATAACTTCGGGAACATTTGCTGGATCACTGTTTCGAAATTATGAAACCAAGATATAAAGGGGTCATGACACCACCATGTTAATAAAAGGGCCGTTCTGATATAAATAAACCCAAGCGACTCTTCGGAACTACCCGGAGAGCTACATTCTCACAACTTAAAAAGGAGCAAAATGGCAAAAGGATCTCAATTTGACGTGATAGTGATAGGAGCTGGATTTGGTGGCTCCGCCTGTGCCGGGCTGCTGGCAAAACGAGGCCTCAAAGTGGCGTTAATAGAGAAGAACGCCAAAGCGGGCGGTAAGGCTATGGCCTTTTCCAAAAATGGATTCACCTCCACTCCATGGGTAGTAATTACCGCCCCAATCATTGAGAATTCATTTGAGAAGGTTTTGAACGAGCTTGGAATGGGGGATCGTGTAGAACTGGTGACCCCGGACCCCTCCGGTGGCGCCATCTTCAGGAATGGCAAAGGCAAGTACGTGCCCATGCCCGATATGCCGGCAGACAACGCAGTTATGGATCCAAACATCATCTTTGACTGGCTGGAGATTCCGGAAGCGGAACGCGAAGCGGCGCTCCTGGCTCTGACTGAGATCACTCTTATGAGTCCTGAGGACATCGATAAACAAGATAACATCAGCTTCGCCGAATTTCTCGCCAAATATAATCTCCCCAAAGCCGCCTACGGATATCTGGTCGGCAGCATACACGACGCTTGTTTCGTCGCTCCCGTCGACGCGGTGGCAGCATCGGAAGGAATTCAGGTTCTGCAATCGATCTTCCTTAGAAGCGGTGGGCTTTTCGCCAAGGGCGGAATCGGTCGGGTGGCTGAGACTTTCGCTCAGGCAGTGGTAGAAAATGGTGGAAAGTACGTCACACGAGCCAAAGTCGAAAAGATACTCGTGAGTGATGGAAAGGTTACTGGAGTCGCGACCAACAAAGGCACCTTCAATGCTCCAATCGTGGTGAGCAATGCGGGTATCCAGCCCACTGTCCTCAAACTGGTAGGCGAAGAACATTTTGACCGCAGCTTTGTAACCTATGTGAAAGACCTGGTTCCTTCACAGGGTTTACCGGGTGTTCGCTATTTCCTCAATAAAAAAGTCATCGAACAGCCATTCGGCACCATCTTTTCTGATGATAGTTACTGGACCCTGGAGCGATTCAACAAAGCGGCTTGTGGAGAAATGCCTGAAGACATTGCCGTTCTTTACGAAGTCCCGTCCAATTATGACGAGAATGCAGCTCCTGACGGTAAACAAATTGTACTTGTATCTGTGTGGGGACCCGCTGATGGAATGTCAACAGCCAAAGACATGAAGCCGTGGTGGGATAAGTGCGACGAGATCATGTTCAAGGTCTTTCCGGACATGCCCAAACATATCGAACGTCGAGAACCTTATTCGAGCAAGAACGTCTCCGTTTTAACTCGCGACAAGGTCCTGCCAAACCAGGGAGGAGAGTGCATCGGTTTGGGCCAATTGGTTGGCCAGGGTGGCGGCCAAAAACCGTCAGTGAAGGCCCCGATTCAGGGATTATTCTTCGTAGGTTGCGATGCCGGAGGCTATGGAGTCGGAACACAGCAGGCAACAGATTCCGGTATCAACGTTGCCAATGTTGTACAGAGATATCACCTCATGCACACTGCAATGACCTAAGGGATGACCAAAAACAAACTATGTGGTATAACAAAGGGGCCGGTTTAACAAACTGGCCCCTTTTGCTATTTGTAGGTGTTGTGGCTTATGAATAGCGAATTATAAACAGGGAATTATAAATGTCGAAGGAATATCAGAAGTTTGACCTTGCTACCAGGCAACCCATGAAGAAGATTCCATAAATCGAAATTCATTGTTCAATATTCTGCGGTTTGAGTGAGTTAATCAAATCATCATGGATAAAGTTCTGCGCGATCTGATCGATCACATCCAGTTCACGGAAAATGTGGCAGCCAAAATTCATGGTGTGCTCGATGAAGGTCAGATTTACAGGACCGTAACAGAGGAGTTTGTTCAATCAGAACGCTCTCTGGCCGGAATTCTTTTATTGGTAGAGGACGGTTTATCCCTCAAGGTGGCACAGGTATCCCTCTCCTCTGACGTAGTAAAAACGCTGGAAGAAGCCGCTGCCTCACCTATTGAGGAATTCAGGACTGAGCTAAGTGAATCGAGCGCATTAGCCCAAGTTATAAAAGAGGGAACGACACTCCAGGTCACCAGCAATGACATCTCGGAAGCAATTCTCCCCGAATCATTAGCCTCCCAAGTCATGGGGATCATGGAAATGGGAGGAGAACCATCAATTGTTACTCCCTTGAGCCGGCAGGGTGAGATCATAGGGATTCTTATGGTCATGGCGCCAAAGCTGGCTGAGCATTTCATCCCCTCCGTCAGGAACTTGGCACAGCACATTTCAGCAGCACTGGATTTGGCTGACGAGCGAGTCGAGCGCAAATTAGCTGAAGACGCGCTTCAACAAAGTGAGGAGAAATTCCGCGCTATCGTCGAAAACGCCCCGGACCAGTTCGTGATTGTACAACGCGACGGTATAATCTCATTCGTCAATTATGTGGAGCCGGGAGTCACGCTCGACGATATTATTGGTGCTAGCGTATATGACTATGTAGTACCGGAATTAGCGGATATTTACCGTCAAACCCAGAATAGGGTTTTCGAAACCGGAAAACCAGAGAGAATCGAAGTCCTCAGTATCATGGAAAGAACATTTGACTGCCGGATCGCACCCCTTGAAGACAACGATCAGATAGAGCATCTCATGGTGATCCTTACTGACATCACTGATCGCAAGTTGGCCGAAGAAGCTCTGCGTCAGAGTGAAACACGCTATCGTCAGCTTTTCGATTCTGCCCCGGATGGTGTTTTCATTCTTGACGAAGACGGATATATCGTGGAATGCAGTAACAGTACAATGCTGATCTATGGGTATTCCAAGGAAGAAATGATTAACAAACGTATCACAGAATTCATGCATCCGTCTTCCGCAGCTAGCCTATCTCAAGGATTTCCGCAAGAACAACCATTCGAAGGCGAAATCCGAATTGTTAGAAGCGATGGCAGTATTGTTTATCTCTGGAGAAAAGGCATTCCGTTGAAAGATGCGGACGGGAATCTAACTGGTGTTCTGGCATATGATCGAGATATTACAGATCGCAAACGGGCCGAGGAATTGCTACAACGGCATCGACAGCGTCTGGAGAATGTAGTAAAGGAACGCACGTCGAGCCTCGAAGAAGCCAACACTGCACTACGTGTAATGTTAAAAACAGCAGACCAGATCAAAACGGAAATCGAAGAGACCGTACTATTCAATGTGAAAAGCTTCGCCCTGCCATATTTAGATGAGCTCAAAAAATGTTCGCTGGATGACAGGCAAAAATCATATATCGAAATGTTACAAAACAGCCTGGATCAAGTCACCGAACCTTTCCTGCAAGGCGTATCCGCACAAAGCCTGACCTTAACACCTACAGAAGTCACGATTATGAATCTTATTAAACAAGGGAAAGCTACCAAGGAAATCGCCAGCCTTCTTAATATGTCTATCAGGACAGTCGAGACCCACAGATATAACATTAGAACCAAACTCGGCCTGAAGAATAAAGCGGTAAACCTTAGAACATACGTTTCCTCCCGCGAATAATACTTAATTTATCTAAGTATTACGTAGTAAGTATACCAGTGTTGAACAACCGGGCATACCGTGGTAAAATTCCTCACATTGTAAATTAACCGCAATACTCCGTCCTTACCTCGTAAGTAGTGCTCCGCTCAATTCTCACAGACTTTACTGGGTGACAGGGGAAGTTGAGGGGTAGTGCTGTTCGTCTACTCACAGGAGAAGTAATCTCACACTTCATAGCAGATTGCGTTATTAATTCATACTCATCATAAGAAAGGAGGAATTCATGGCCAAAGAAGAACGATATGATGTAATAATCGTTGGCGCGGGCCACAACGGAACCACCACAGCAGCATATTTAGCCAAATGTGGATTGAGTGTTCTGGTGCTGGAAGAAAGACCTGAAGGCGGTGGCGCACAGGAGACTGTCGAGCCTATTGCAGGTGTGCGCATCCAGCCCCACGCCATCGGCAACTACGGGGGATCGGCCCCTGGTTGGGAGCAACTGGAACTGTGGAAATACGGCTTCCGCATGGACTATGATCCCAGATACGAGGTCCCGTTTGATACGGAAAGAGGCCCGATGACTCGTGAAGGGACACTCCAGGTAGCTGAGGAAGACCAGATGGGCTGGGCCAAGATTACGGGCTTGCTCGGTGAACCCATGTTCCACAAAGAACTGCTGCGGGCCACTTTCTGGACTCCGCCTCATCCTAGCTACATTGAAAACGACGAGAACACCATTCCATATATGCAGGTCTTCAAGCAGTATTCACCTGACTTGTGGACCAAAGAGTTGCTCGAATATACCATGTTCGACTTCTTGGACCAGCATATCAAGAGCGAAGCGTTCAAGGTGTTTCAGGCCTACATTGCCAATGTCTCCGGTGCCTTCGGTCATTTCCCCGGGGTTGCCGTTCCCGCGGTTGAGTGTGTGGCAACCGTCCTGCCGCCAGCCGTGGCCAAGCCTGTTGCCTCTCGCGGAAACATGCACGGTTATTACCATGCCCTCTTCCGCTGTGCGGTTGCCAATGGCGCTACGATTCGTACCTGCTGTCCAGTGGAGGAAATTATCATCGAACACGGACGGGCCGTTGGTGTTCGACTAAGAGATGATGCAACACTCGGCAACAAGACGATCTACGCCAATAAGGCAGTCATTAGTGGGGCGCACATCAAGCCGACTTTCCTCAAGTTGATCGGACCGAAGCATCTGGATGCCGGCTTCCTTCAGAAAATCAAGGACCTCAGCCTGAAGGGCGGAAGTCTGTACATGACCCACTTCCTAACCAAAGAGCAACTACGATATCGGGAGCAGTATAAATGGCCGAGCCACGAGTCATTTAACGGTGGCTTCTATTGCATGGAGAACATGGAGATCTACTGGAAAAACCTTGAATGCGTGCTCGGTCGCCAGTCGAATCTCGATATTCCTCCGGACGAGGCCATGTGGGGGATGGTCGGTCAGACCAATTACGCCGAAAGCCAACCCCAGTGCACTCGTGAGGGCTACTACGTCAACGGGCCTCTGTGGATGATGGTGCCGACGCCGGAATACAACGTCGATGGCACTCTTGCTATGGATAACGGTCCGGCAGACAAGGAGAAATGGGATCAGTACATGGTCAAAACCCTCTCCTGCATTGTTGAGAATGCCGATTCTGATAACATCGTCAAGATATGGAGTGACAGTCCCTGGGGACAGGAGTTCCGCAACACCGGAATGCTGGGTGGCTCGTGGTACGGGACACGCTGCGACAGGGATGAATGGTGGAACGAGCGTCCGACGCAGGAACTGGCTCGATACCGCGTACCGGATATTGAAGGTCTTTACCTCTGTCATCAATCGGCAGCCCATCCCGGCGGCCTGTGCCTGATGGCCGTGGGTTACAACCTGATGCACATCCTGATCGAGGACGGCATTTGCGAACCCGGCCCATGGTGGTACGAATCACCGTGGTACATCCCCGAAGAAGGGAAGATATCAGCCAAACCCGGGCAGGGAAGAGTTTAAAGGAGGTAATGAGAAGATGATGGAATTTAAAGGATATCAACATCCACAGAGTTACTTCCCGGAATTCCCCCCGGAAAGCGAATGGGACGTCATCATAATCGGTGCCGGACCGAACGGTTTGATCGCCGCAGCTTATCTGGCCAAGGCTGGCTTGAAGGTCGCTTTGATCGAGCGCCGTTATGAGATCGGTGGCGGTTTAGCCACTGAGGAAATTCTTTTCCCCGGATACTATTCCAACATCCATGCCATCTACCACATGATGGTGGATTACATGCCAGTCCTGCAGGACTTCGATCTGGGTCGCCACGGACTGGTCTGGATCAAGCCCAATCTGCAGGCCTCAATGGTCTTTGAGAATGGCGAATCGTTATTGCTGACTCGCATGATCGAGGATACAGCCGATTCGATCTCCAAGTTCTCGATCAAGGATGCTCAGACCTTCAGCCGCACCATGGGCAGGTGGCGCACGATCATCAGAGAGATTCTGGCTCCGGCCACCTTCATACCGCCTATGCTTCCCATTGAAATCACCATGGCCCTGCAGAAAACCGATGTAGGTCAGGAACTGCTGGAACTGGTGGAGCAGAGCCCATTGGATATCGTGACTAATTTGTTTGAAAACGACAAGGTGCGCGCTATGCTGCTCTATAACATCTGCATGTGGGGACTGGACCCGCGTGAGACAGGTGTCGGTTTGTTTGTAGCACTCTATTTGGATCGAATGATGAACAAGTGCTACTGCCAGGGCGGTTCGCACAAGATGGCCAATTCCCTGGGACGGGAGATCGTCCAGGCCGGCGGTGTGATTCTGGATTCTTCACAGGTCAACAACATCATTATGGAAGGCGGCAAGGCCGTTGGAGTTGATCTCTGGGAAGGCCGTACCCTCCGGGCCAAAGCGATCATCTCCACCCTTGACCCTCAAACCACCTTCGTTGATCTCGTTGGCGGTGAGAACCTGCCAGTCAGTCTGAAAGAGTCGGTAGAAGGCTGGAAATATGACAAGTGGAGTTTAAACACCCTGCACGTGGTTTCAGAAGAACAGCCGAAGTATCTGCCCAAAGACCAGTGGGCCAGCGAAAGCTTCATGACCATCTTCGGGTTTGAAGGGATGGATCAGATGCTGGAACACTGGGACAATGTGGTGGCCGGCAAACTTGATACCAGTATCATGGGCGGACATGCCACCTGTGAAAGCTTCTGGGATACACATCTGGTTCGGGTTCCCCCGGACAGGGCACATCGACAGGTATCCTTCTTCCAGCACCATGCCCCATATAATCTCGAAGGTGGATGGGAACAGAAAGGCCCGGAGATCGAGGAAGCAATACTTCAGAAATGGGCCAAGTACGCTCCCAACATGAAGAAAGAAAACATCGTCATGACCAACCAGGAAACCCCGGTGGACATCGAAATTCGCTTCCCCAACATGCGCTACGGCTCGATTAAGCATGGCGATTACAAGCCTATTCAGTTAGGTTGCTTCCGACCCAATCAGGAATGCTCCGGCAACGCAACCCCCATTCCGGGATTGTACACCGGTGGTGCTTCCAATTATCCTGGCGGATGTGTGCTCGGTGGCAGCGGTTACCTGGTGGCCAACAAAGTTGCTGAGGACCTCGGTGTCACCAAGTGGTGGAAGCCAACTAAGGAAATGGAGAAGTATACCAAGACTTATCTGGAAGGGTAAATTCCAGCTACATGAACATAGATTTGGCACAAGAGCCTCCCATCAAGGGAGGCTCTTGTTGGATTTGATGTGCAATACCCCCTTTTTGCATGGATGCATGAAGAGTACGATTATGACGATGAAGGAGGTTTAAATGCCTGACGAATCATTCGACGCAATAATCGTTGGTGGGGGAAACAAGGGACTATTCCTGGCCATGTACCTTATCAAGTATGGTGGAATGAAGGTTG
>JABMQN010000184.1 GCA_013203045.1 Chloroflexota bacterium | reverse complement strand
CGTGGTTAGAGAGCAGCGGAATTCCCCTATGGTAAACGGCATGGTAATCCTTAGGTAACTTTTCGATGAAAAGTTCATTGCGGATTTGACTTTTGCGGTATAATCATCACAGTGGTAAAAGGAACCTGGATTCTAGAGCGATGTGAGAGGAAGAAAAAAAGATTCATACCAACATAACTAAAAATAGACCATTTACAATAAAACTATAGTAACTCTGAAGAAGTTAAAAAGAATGGAGAATTTCGTTCCCGACTCAGATTTGTCGGCAATGTAATCTAAAACAAAGAAGCTCTGTTCCTGACCCAGCCTAAATCTCTCCCGATCAGTAACTCATTCATATTAGCATGGTGTGTGTTTTTCATTGCAATCTCAACCATATCAAATCCATGTCGTTCTGCCATCGAACGGACTTCTGGAGCATTATCGTAAGTCATTAAGAAATCACCGTGCAGTGTCTCAGCCAATGAGAATAATTCTTCGTGGTCGATTTTATAATAGGTATAGAGCCGGGTTCCGGCCTTTTTACCTGCGGCAGTATAAGGAGGATCAATGAAAAAAACTACATCTGGTCGTTCAACGAATTTTTGGATGATAGCTATACCATCCCCATGAATAAACTCAATCTTGTCGCTAATCTTTCCTATATTACGTATACGCTTCGCCAAAGTCTGGGGGTACCAACGTGAATTGATGCCTTTTCCTTGCTCTCCATACTTAATAAGACCAGCTCCAGGCGCCATAATTCCACCGTGACTTGTTCGATTTCGGAGTAGAGCTTTAAATGCGATCTGCCGTAAAGAGTCATCCTTACTACTCAGTTCCTTTTCTAGGGATTGCTGATTCATTTTAAAGTTGAGAATGTGGTCTGCCAGCCAATCGGCATCGTCGCCGAGTAATGTCGCCCAAACGCTGGCTACATGTTCATCTAATTCCACCATTAAAACCCGATCTGCAAGTCTCTCAAAAGCTACAGTCAAGCTAACAATACCACCACCAACAAACGGTTCCACAAGTAGACCGGGCCTTTTTGGTTGGCTATTTAACCATGCCCTGATCTGAGGGATTAGCCACGTCTTACCCCCTGGGTAGCGAAACGGGCTTCGTTGCGGCACCGAAGCAACATTCACGGCTCTCTTTAAGTGAGTTATATCGCCAGATTTAAACTGTACCAATTTCTCCAAGCCTCTCTACATCAATCGTTTTTGTTTCCAGTGAATTGTGTTCAAGCTTTTCATCAAGCTTCTCCTGAAGAGTTTCAACGAAGTCATTAGGAGAACCCACTTCAGGTCGTACTATCCGATCCAATGATTCATTAAAGAGCGTATAAACCGTTTTCGATCTCTTCAAGGAATATAGTCTCTTCCCCTCCTTGAGTGTGAGTTTATAGACTAGCCATACAATATCCGCTTGCTTAGGATCTACCTTTTTCAGATTCGGAAGTGTGGCGAAGAAGCCTTCATCAAGAGCAACTGCTATCTTCTTTTTCCATGCGTTCAAAATTCCACCCTTATATATCAATTGCGGTACAAGACGTTTCCGGCTCGAAGAAAGATAGTCAGGGCGTGGATAATTCGTTTCTTTCCGCCAATCCATATCCGCGCGCTCCGTAGGGTTTTGCATATAATGTTCAAATGGCCTACGAACATTCCCAGAGATATAGACGGCCTGAATCTCTAGCGCACCAAAGTCAGTCACTTTTCCTGAAGAGTTATAAGCAACTAGCACAACATCTATATTCCCAGCCATATTCCCCTTTTTATCATTTAGCCGTACTTCGGTTAATGAAGTCCATGAAGTACCCTCTGGAAAGAAAAACATTGCGGCGTCTTCAGCAATTAACCAATCCTGGCGAAATCGTACGGGACAAGTAATAGCTGTGCTATCCCCATGAAAGACACTGCACACCCCAAGTGGGTTGTCCGCTTTATCCTTTGTGCAGTTTGGAACTTTGTTATGAAAGGGACAAAGCTTCAGCTTGCGATACCTCTCTGAATCTTTTGTAAGGTTATTGCAAGGAAATCCAAAAACTTCTGCTAACGGATTATTAGGCATAGATCCGATCCTGAAACAATGATGATTTGCGCTCCATGCACAAATAGGTCAATACATAGATTCCTCATTCGGAGGTTATTCATCATGCCTCATTCTACAATGCCTTATACTTTATGGCAAGACTCACTCGTCTCATGTACATTTAGAATAACACGATTGTTCACCTCTTCTTTTCTGTTGAGAAAACCCTACAAAAATCGAACCGAATCAGAGCTAATTCTCCAACCAGTTTGGATTCGAACCCACTGCATCGAATTCCAACTCTCTTTTCACATTCTTTTTGGCTCACGGAGGGGGGATTCCGTGAAATCGGTGGTTTGGCTGCCCACCTGAGGTCATGATATAATAAACGGTATGTATTTCAGCGATCGAGAGCTCGGTCCCCGTGCTCGTACGGAACAGGAGATTTCAACCAGCGTTTGGGGAGGCATAGTCGCAGTTATCTCAAGACTCATATCCACAGGGGCGTTTGGTGCGGATTTCCCCGAGGAATGTCCCGATGGTGAAGGGGTCTCTGGCACCGACGAGTATACTATGCGCCTAGCCCTAGCTGGTGAGTTGCCTGACTTACCGTGGCCTCCTAATGCAGGTGATCTCCCCACAATCTTAGTCGTGTTGGATTTCATGGAATTCTGCCATCGGCATGTGGCAAAGCCCATTCAGGTATCTTATCATAGTTACTACCGTCACAACCATCTTGGTTTTGACCGAGAAGAAGGACAGTCGGAATTCCGTGACAACATCAACCGAATCTTCATCCGAAACGGTGTGGCTTATGAGCTACAAGCAGGCGGCGAGATACAACGGATTGCACCCCCAGTCTTGAGGGAGACCCTCGCTACTAGCGAGTTCAATACTGGCGACGCGGAACTCGACACTATGCTTGCATCAGCACGAACTAAGTATCTGAGCCCGAACCCGGTTACTCGCAGAGAGTCTCTTGAGAAGCTGTGGGACGCATGGGAACGCATCAAGACAATAGAGCAGGCTCCAGACCAAATAAACTTCCGTTGTGAGGCTGCTAAACAAAGCAGCCTCCGAGCCGAAGTTCCGCGAGACTCTGGAGGCCGAGGCGACTGAACTTACACGAATCGGCAATACATTTCGAATTCGCCATAGTGAAATATCCCAAACCCCGCTGGAGAACGATACTCACGTGGATTACCTATTCCATCGCCTATTTGGACTGATTCACTTGCTTCTGAAGTCCCGATAGAGACCTAATCGGTACTTCAAATAGGGATCGAAAAGCAACGCTCGTACTCGGTTCTTAATTTGTTTTGACTGTGGGGTTCAGCCACTGCATATGGGGGTGGTTGACTTTAGTAGTTTCTCAATCGCCGGAATATTCAATTTAGTATCCTAGGAGATGTGCCGAATTATCGTTGCACAATCCTGACAAATGTATATTCTAGAGCGCTGGCGAAGTCGCCCACATGTATTGAAAGAAGAGCGAGGGCTGGCTATAATTTCCTTACAGGTATACAGCTTTGCTGATTGCATCGATAATTCTGTGAGGTAAGACATTGACCTGACCCCAGTAGTTGTACCACTT
>JABMQN010000183.1 GCA_013203045.1 Chloroflexota bacterium | reverse complement strand
ATCAGCTTTGCCCGAACAATCAATTTAATTGCATTCTGCACGGACAGGGATTCGTACCATGGGTGGGGGAGTTTTGGCTGTATGTTATTTGCCGTTTGACTTATCTTTTCGTTTGCCCTGTTTGTAGAGACCAGCGGAAAACACTAAGCCTGCACCTATACCTATTGGTATTCCCAACATTATACTATCCAATGACACACTGAGAGCAACCGCTACACCTATTCCCATGATAATTCCAAAAAGCCATCTATTATCTTGCTTTTCCTCAGATCGTTTATCATTCGATTCTTCATTCATTTTGGTTGCTCATCTTATACTTCAATATAAACTAGTGCGGGACAACACCTGGTTTAATGAAAGTTTTGATTTCTCTTGAAGAGTGGTATCAGAAAAACAATAACCAAGATCAAATACACATACCAATCAAGACTCATGGCGTCGTTTCGAAATCTGGGCCAGGCTGTTAGAAGTAAAAGTGTAGAAAGAAGAGTAACTACGATCATGCACTGCCTTTGAAGAACAGTCATCGTTGTTTTTCTTTGGAATCGTTCTTTTATATTCATTTCTTGTATTTTCCTTTTCTAATCCAATGAGTCGAGGGTCCAAGGATTCGTGCTGGGGGTGGGGGAGGTTTTACTCCTTCATAGGAAGAGTCCTCATATGTGTTTGACGCGCCCTTAGGATTTGGTCTTACTGAACCCTTGTAGCGGAGAAACTAAAGTCACCAGAACTGGCACTGCCTGACATACTGTTCTCATTGTAGGTGCCTCGCAGCTCAACACTTTTATTCATTTGTATATTGAAAGAGCCATCGGCATGGGTGCCATAGGTACTCTGCCAGGGATAATGTTGGAAACCGCTTTGGCAGCTGTCTGTTTGTTTCCGCCATTTTGCAGTTGCACTCCCACTTTTGTAAATATAGAACTCAAATTCCCCTGAACTTGTACATTCACCCGCTGTAATGGAGTATGTCCCCACATATTTCATCTCATTTTCAACAGTTGGAGTTTCTTCTTCGTATATGATTTTCACCCAGTCGAATCCAACCCATAGAGGATTGTCGCTTGAATCCAGAGCGTTGATTTCAAATCCAATAAAATTGTCCCCTTTCTGCAATTGGACCGGAATAGAAGTGCGACCTTCGGTGATTCTCTCACCATTGGCATCATAGATAAACAGATACGGAGTAAACTCAGCATCAGCACGAACAAGTATCTCCTGAGCACCTGCTTTGTGGTTGTTCCAAAGCTCCTGCTCTACATCCGAATCTTTATCCCGTACCAATAATCTGTAATCGGGAAACTCAACGTTGCCAACCACACCTTCTTCAAGGTCATCCCACAACTTACCCAGATCTTGCCAGTCAATGATATCCTTGTATCCAAAATATATGATGCTGTCGTAGGCTGTGTCGAGCTCGTCAGCGGTTGGTCCGGAATTGTAGGGTTCGAATTTCTCTGATTCCGGATCGAAATCTATATATCTATCATCCGCCCCGCCTGATGTGTTAATGGGGTAGTTTGGATCTGAGATTAATAAAGAATTCCCCTTTTTACCATACACAATCATCGCATGAGCGCTTGCGGTACCGCTCCAAATGCCAACAAACTGCGGTGCGTTGGTAAGCAGCATCGAATACGTAAATGCGTTATACACTCCAGGATCGGAGTGTTCATCGGCAAACAGATCCCAATACCATCTGCTTGCAGCATCCCAGTCTATTGATTCCTGAGCTACAGATGCCAGTCGATACGCAAGCTCATCATCCCATTGCAGTTTTGGTGTTTCGATATACTGATTATCGTAGTTATCATATCGCCCAAACAGCGGTGGTCCCAGGTCCTCAATGAAGTAGTACATTGCTGAAAGACTTTGTCCTGCACAGTGTCCCCTCGGCGACAGGGCCGATCCGTAATTTTCAAACTGCCAATCATCCACGCCATGCTGAAAACCCGTATCGATATCTTGGTCAAGGCGATCAAGTTTTACTGTACTTACGATAATGTCGCGAGATATATCACGCGTGGCAATACGCACGCTATCATTCTCCGATTCTAATAAAGGAAGTCCTTGAAGAACGCCTGTTTCCTCCTCATAAGCGAATGCCATGGCAAATTCGTCTGGTTGGATCTGTACTGGAATACTCATTGTCACGAAATCTTGAGCAAGGTTCAAGCCTGCATCAATCTCGATCAGTACGGAGGCAGGATTAAAATCAGGACCAAATGAGTGAGATTCTACTGTACGTGAGTCTATTTCGAATGTTGTCCCGGCAGGGTAGGCACCATCCGACACTTGAATTGTAAGACCGTCCAGTGGATAGTTGGGAGCATCCACAATCAGTGTTCCGCCATCGGGACCGACCTCATCAACAATTAACTCCGTTACCTCACCGAGGGTGAGTGAACCGGTACTAGAGCGTAAATCGGGATCTCGCTCCGTATTAAGTGTCAATTCTGGGCTGTCTTGATCATCCTGAGTAACACCGTAGGTAATACTTGAGACAGGTTTATCATGCGGTGTACCGTCATCACCACCGCCACCACAAGCAACTGGAGCAAGAACAGACGTTATCAAGAGTATAACCATCGAAAGAATCCATTTGCTTCTCATCATTTCCCCCTCAGAGTAGAGATAATGGCTTTAAACGACGTGACCGCATTATACGCCTTGAAGGACAGCTAGGCAAGTAGGGTTTGGATAGTCAAGAAGAACCGAGGATTGTTGAAGATCCTCACCGTAAGGGAATAAATTTACCAGCTTTTCTCCAAGAACGAACTAGTTTCATTCGTACCGTTAATTTAATTGCATTCTGCACGGATAGTGGTTCGTGCAAGGGGTGAGGGGGTCTTTCAGAAACTACGGAAGGATTTACAGGATCAATCCCTCTGCTTGGATAGTTTGTATCCCACACCTCTCTCAGATACGATAAGCTTTGAATTTTGAGGGTCATCCCTCAGTTTGCCCCTCAGGCGTTGTATGTATACCCTCAGGTAATCGTTCGAATTAACATAATTACCCCCCCACACTTTTTCTGCTAGAACACTGTGCGGTATTACTTTCCCCACATTTCTCGCCATGGAATGGAGTAATCTATATTCCATTGGAGTCAGTTTGACCTTCGCCCCATCTACCCTGACCTCGTGACAAGCATAATCTATCCGAAGATTGTTAACAATCAGAGGCTCTCCCTCTTCTTCAAGTTGCGGCATTGGCGAACGGCGTAGTACCGCTTTTACACGTGCCAGTAGCTCAACATGACTGAAGGGCTTGGTAATATAATCATCAGCACCAAGCTCTAACCCTTTGACCTTATCGAACTCCTGATACTTCACTGTGAGCATAATGACAGGCACGTCGGAGAAAAGGCGTATTCGTCTGCAGACCTCAAACCCGTCGATATCAGGTAATCCGACATCCAGAATAGTAATATCGGGGGACTCCTTTTCGATCAAATCAAGGCCGGCAATACCCTCATTGGCAGATACAATTTCCACGCCCGGCCAACGCAGATCAAAACATAGAGAAACTGCTTCAACAATTTCCGGATCGTCTTCGATTATGATTACCTTCATAACTCCCCCTTTCACACTATTCTACAATAAACCACCTAGTATAACTTTATGCGCCTATTTAGTTGACTCCGCATTAGGTATGATGTGACCTACTTGGTTAGATATGCTTTCTGAGTTAACTAGATAGCCCTATAACTTTATTCTTGTGTGTTGCTGGTTCTAGCTCTACCCGATCCTGAACACCTTCGTCCCGCACTTCCCACACGTGCCCTGAGTTGCGGGTTTACCGTTTTTCATCTTGATCTTCTTGGGACTTTTGATCTCCACTTTCTTCCGGCACTTCATGCAATACGCGGTCATAGTGACACCTCCTTTTGTGTTGAAGGGCATCCAGTTATCAAGACGAGTAGCAACGTTCGGAAGTTCCTGAATGGGTCAATGACAGATGGCGGAAAGATGATACTCAGTTCGTAGGACGTACCAGGAGCGTCATGGTGGCGAGTTCGGGCTCCTAGGGTAGATTTCCACTAGCTTGGGCATTGT
>JABMQN010000182.1 GCA_013203045.1 Chloroflexota bacterium | reverse complement strand
CCGGGTCTGACGCGTAAGTCCACAGGTCGATGGCGTTATCCAGGCTGGTGTTCTCATCCAGACTCTGGTCTGGAATGCCAGCTATCACTGGCGGGTCGTTCGGTGCCGAATAGATAAAGGTGAAAACCGCCGTCCAGGATGCGTCATTACCTGCGTTATCTCTTGTTTTGAGTCGCAGATAGTAAGTGCCCGGAGATACAGTCGAGGGATCATAACCGGCTAAGGCAGTGTAGGTAGTTGACGTACCTAAGGCGTTAGTTCCCCAGTAGTAATAGTAGTTATCAATTCCAGACGCGCTGTCCGAAGCACCAGACCATGTAAAGTTTGGATCATTAACGGTGTTCTGATCAACACCGCTCTGAACTCCATGGGTTTCTGTGCACGACGTGGGGTTACTCGGGGAAGTTGCATCATAGTAAAGGATGGCAGTATCTCGATTATTGTGGTTAAGATTCCCTGCTCCGTCCATTAGCCAGACATAGATAGCCTGCCCCCCCTCAGACGTTGCAGCGGCAGGGAAGGGGTTAATCGTGGACCATATTCCATCAGTGGGGCCGGAGGGGGCCGAATCTATTTTGTAATACGCCTTGTCAATGCCTGATGGGTCCGAGGGATCTGTCCAGCCGATGGAGAAAACACTGTTATTTGTCCAATCGCTTGGTAAAGCAGTGAGGCTTATAGGAGCGGTGGGTGGTGTGTCATCTATTTTAACAGGCCCATAGTGATCAGGGCTTCCCCAGTTGCCAGCGCCATCTTTAGCACGAACGTGGAAGTACCAGGTACCATCAATTGCGTTGGAGTAGCCCTTCGACTTACTCGTACCCTCTGACGTCGTGTTAGGAATGGTAGATGAATTCTGGTCAAAATAGTAACTGTACCCGATAATTCCACTGGCATCTGATGGCTCTATCCAACTGAAGCTGGGATCATCATTATTACTCCAGACACCTTCAGTATGAGTGCTCGAAGAAATGATGGGTACGGGCGGCAGAACTGTGTCCACTGTGAAAGTTCTGGTTGCCCAACTGGAGTATGCTCCATCATCGTCCAGACAGCGCACGTTGAATGTATGGGAACCCTCTGGTAGATTATTGAACGGTTCACTGGTAAAAATAGTCGACGCGCCTACTCCGTCCATCATACGCTCATAGCCATTCACTTTACCATCTGTATCGCTTCCCTGCCATGAAAATGTAACGTCGTCATAATTTATGGTGCCACTGGGCCCTGAAATTATAGATATGGTAGGTAGGATGTTGCCATCGATAACAGGATACCATTCGGTTACCCAAGAATCATATTTAACATCAATAGGGACATTCCAAACTTCAGGTTCATATCTATACTCATCATCTTCCGTTGGTGTCCAGGAAAAAATATGTGACTTTGTTTGTCCAACTCCAATATCATAGACCTTCTCCCACTGATCAAAAACAACAGGATCTGACAAAAATCCATTTTGACGGACAATCATGTGAAACCAAAAAGTACCAATCTGGGTTCCTGTATTTTTGACATACATGGTGAGTGCGACTTCCTGATTTGTATAGCGTGGATCTGTGTGGGTTAAATTGGCGATCTCCGAATCCCAGATGATGATTGGTGTTACTCTTGGATTGTATAAAAAAGGAGCCGCAAAGTCTGTTGGTGGCCCAGGTATTGTTGGTGGATCGCCACGATTAAAAGTAATCCATGTGATCGGTCTATCGTTGACATCCTGAACATTTTTATACAAGGCTATATGCAGATGAGAACCGTAAGAGTTCCCGCTGTCTCCTACTTTCCCAATAGGTGAACCTGCGCTAATTTCCTGTCCGTCATTGACTAAGATTTCACTTAAATGAGCATTCCGCAGTGCAAATGTAGACTCAGAATCGTATATGATTACATCATTACCATAATCTCCATGATTAGGTTTTACGATTGCAATCCCAGAAATTCCTGCATAAACAATCTGTCCAAAAGTGCGTTGCTCCCCTGTTAATCCTCCTGCTGCTGCACGCGCCCAATCGTCCGCATAATAGTCATCACCCTCATGACCATCCCCCCCCATGGATTTAGTATTAACCCAATCGTCTTGGGAAGTTTCGAACATCCAGGATATTCGTGATAGACCAGTTGGATTAAGCTCAACTCCTTGAGGTTGGCTTCCAATCAAGCTTGAGACTGAAATAAACTCTAAGACTAAAAAAGATAGCAGAGCAAAATTCTTCATCTTCATCATAAAAACCTCACCATAATCTTTCGGTATAGTATTCTGTAGGAAAAGCTACCGCATAGCATAATATTTTTATTATACCTGCGAATGATTTATGCTTTAGGCCGTCTATTCTGTGAATTCAAATGTTGAGAGCATTCGATTAAAGGTATTTCTATAATCCTGCTCATTCTCATCATCAGCTACAATAGAGAACATAAATTCATAAACTTTTTGTTGGTCCGGATTTGGGAAAGTAATGCTTATATATTTTCTTGGTGGTTGAAGATGCTTACTGATAAGAACCATTTTCCAGGCTATGGTATCATTAAGATTAACTGGGTCTGAGGAGATAACTTCTCCGGGGACGCCTCTGGCTCTTTGAGCCCATTCTAACCAATTCATTCTAGAGTCGACTTTGGTTACCTCGAAACTGACCGTGGCACCTAAGATGATGTACTGCCCCCTTTTTACTGCGCCTGCTAGGATTGTTTTATAATTAGGCGAATGAAAGAATGCATCGACACATTCTCCTGGACGAGAATTTCCGCATGCAACTTCCCAGTCCTTTGGATATTTCATTGCGAAATCATATGCCTCATTTCTGTATACCTTCCAATCAGCGGTCACGTTGGGCTCGAGGTGGGCAATAGGTTTAGTAGCCGGTTCCCCTGTAACAGGTGCAAGTTTATCCAAAATCTTCCAGCTTCCGTAAGTAATTTCAAAGATCAAGAGCAACACTAAAACAGCCACAACAATTTTGAGTATAGGTTTTTTAGAAGTTGGGTTTTGGTATTGTAAGTTGTTCATACCTCCTGTAATTGCTTAATGTTCAGTCCGTATTCAGTTTAGCACTAAAACATAAGTTGGTCAAATGCAAATCGTGGATATCAAGCATAGAATTCTGGTACGCGGCACCGCCATTGATCTGTAATAAGAGCGTATTTATTTTTGCCTTCATATAATATGACACTTTAAATGGCAGAAGACTGCCAAAAAAATGAAGCTAATGACGGCGGTGCTTCTGACATAATTGACTTTTCTTGTTTCAGATCCTGCATTTCGTACCTGTTTCTCGAACTTCTGGCATTTAATGAAATCCGCTATAGCCGCTTGTTATCTGAAGCATTGCCGCTAATGGCTCTTATCAGTTCAATTAGAGAACCAACGTTTATGTAAAATTGTCAGATGTGTCTGAGATACCCTGAGAGAGGCAATTATATGCCTCAGTGATGACCTATTATATCAGGACCGATAATTCCTGTCATTAGTTTTCTTGTTTTTTTGTGGCGGCGTCCAAAAAAAGAAGGCGTCCACGGCTTATAAAATGCCATGAACGCCATATTGATTGTTGTTTTGTCAAAGAGCTTGAGAGAGATATTCATATCCCGCTCAGGTTGGCTTTACTCAAACGTGAGTTACTCATAATAATCCCCTTCCTCATCCAATCTCTCTACATCTTCATCCGTCCCGAAAGCCCTGATAAACTTCCCGTATGCAGCCCGCCTGATCCTGTGGTACTCAGTAGCGCTTATGCCCAGATTCTGCATGGTCTTCTTGTAGCTGAAGTCGCCGTTCCGGTTCATCATGCAGGCATTGATGAATTCAGCTTCCTCTTCATCAAGAGCGCCATAGAAATACTCAGCGCAGATCCTGTCCAGGGCAAGTATATCAGGAGCGTAGCTGTGATGGGGAAACTCTATACCGAATTCTGAGATAAGCTTATCCATGTAGATGAGAACCACGTTCTT
>JABMQN010000181.1 GCA_013203045.1 Chloroflexota bacterium | reverse complement strand
GTTGAAGAAAACGTGATCGGTCACGCTTTTTTAGCGGCGGAGGCCCTCCCGTTATTTCTCCTGCGCCACGAAGCTCTGACAACAGGTCTCGGGTCGCGACAGCCTGACCGATGTTGTTTTCCGTGAACGGCTTCCCGGTTGGACCAATTACCCGTGCGCCTTCCTTCAGGCAGCGGCTCGCAAGCGGAATGTCAGTGGTGACCACGATGTCGTCAGATTCCACGTGTTCGACAATCCAATCATCGGCTGCGTCGAATCCGTCATCCACAACTTTGAGGGCAATCCATCGTTCATTCGGGACTCGCATCCAAGAGTTGGCCACCAATGTGACTTCAAGACGATATCGTCCTGCAACGTGGTACACCTCTTGTTTGACCGGGCACGCATCAGCGTCTACAAAAATGTGCAGCAAATAAAGACCCTCACCTTCACCTCAGATTTGGTCCGGGTACCACCTAACGAAACTGTCGAACAACCCCCTTTGAAAAGGTTGGTAAACGCGGTCGTATGTGGCATTAAGAAAGGTATACCACAGAACGAAAGGTTGAAACAATGGCCCGGACCTGGATGCTGTCATACTAATAAGGGGTTTACGTTTACACTTGAGGCAGTTAAGAAGTTCTTGGAGCTGAGCGGACACGTGGAAGCTGAGGAGGTCAGCCAGCTGCAGCCGTGAGCATGGATATACTGGGGATTGCCCGGTTCAAGGTTTGGTATCCCCCCCCCATTTATTGGCCGGGCTTCTCCCAATCCCCAGGCATTCATTAAAAAAGCCTAAAGGGGTGGGGTGGTTTCCCTGTAGTGTTTCCAGTTAAACTGTACATTGGCTGAGTAACAGTTGGAAACAAAATTTAAGGAGCGGAATTTATATGGCGAGTCTGAACGAAATACGAATCATCGGGAATCTTGGCGGGGACCCCGAAATGAGGTTCACGCCAGGCGGGAAGCCTGTCACGAATTTTAACGTAGCCACTAATCGGACTTATAGAAGTAAGGACGGAGAACAAGCAAAAGAAACCGAATGGTTCACGGTGGTTGCGTGGGATCGCCAGGCCGAAAACTGTAACCAGTTTTTGAAAAAAGGCCAGTCCGTTTATGTCGAGGGCCGTCTCCAGTTGCGGTCATGGGATGGTAATGACGGCCAAAAACGTTACCGAAATGAGGTTCACGCAAACAGCGTAATCTTTCTGGACCGCAGGTCTAGTGGATCGCCAGACGCTGAAATGCTTAGCGAAATGGAGGACCTGCCGTTTTAGCCTGGGGTATGCCCCCTGTGTACCCTTTACATTAAAAAACCTGTGTGGTAGTGAAGACTAGGCGCCGGACCTCAAAAGGCCCGCCACATAATTAGTCCATGTGGCATGAGACGAAATCGATTCAATAGGAGTAGGGGGAATACATGACAAACGATAGGAAAGTCTGATAGTCTCGTCTTGGAGTGGCCCGATATCAGTGTATGGCAATTGGTACATGGTTAGCGAGTCGGTTAATTTGTATCCAGGATGTAATTAACAACAATGGGAGTTGTTTCAGGGGGAGTTCAACTCTCCCCCGTCTCCACCACAAACACAGAGCCTCCGGATCGTGTAATTCCGGGGGCTCTTTTAGTAAGATGACATCGGAGTTTTGCCTGGTAGTAGCGACTTCAAAGATGGGTCTAAAAGGTGGCTTGGGTTTAACGGCGACAACGGCCTTGTCCTCTTTGGCGTCAACATAGACGGCATCCAGCATGGTCAAGAGAAGACTTCGCTTCTCTTCTTCATTCGCTCCAGCCCATAACCTGGGCAGGTCGGCGATGATCTTCCCCGCCTCCTCGGCGGCATTTGCTTTCGGTACCACCAGTGATTCTAACTCCATTTCCAGCAGCCGCTTCTGGCGATGATATTCCTCATCGGGGAATACTCCATCGATATAGGATTTGGCCATTCTCCTGAGTTTCTCCTGAGTTCTTTGGCATTCCTCATTGATACGGAGGATCTCATCTTTTAGGCTGACAATACTTAGAACTTCTTCCATCCATTGGGGTCCCAATTCGATGGCCTCAATTAATCGTCCCACCTGTTCATCGGCAATATCACACTTGATGGATCCACCTTTGGAAGGGCAGTCAGCATGACTGCGGGAACCGGTCTGTTCCCGATAGTACCGGTTTCCATTCTTATAGGTTTGAGCCCACATAGGCATACCACAGTAGGCGCACCGGATGATTCCCTTAAGAAGGTAATGTCTTTGTGGGCGAGCCTGCAAGGTTTCTGATCTACCGCTGTTTTTCGTTAGGGTGGACTGAACCAGATCGAAGACTTCTTGACTGATCACGGCTTGGTGGGCCCCAGGCATCAGATTGTCCTTGTGCTTGATCTGTCCGGTGTAGAAGGGATTATGAAGGATGCCTCTCACCGAAGCCGTAGTGAACAATCTGGGGCCTTCAACGAGGTTTCCTTCGGCATCAGGTAGCTTCTTTGTGTTACGGGTTCTGAATCCCTGGTTATTCAACCACCCTGCCAG
>JABMQN010000180.1 GCA_013203045.1 Chloroflexota bacterium | reverse complement strand
TGGGATCGTGACCGCCGATGGAGGTGTCGGGATCATGGTCGGAATCGGACACGGTAGCCGAATGCCAGTTGGCGAAAGCGCCGTCATGAACGTCGGAAGTAGCCGGGTCATGGTTGGCGGAGAAGAAGGCGTCGTGGCCCAAAGAGATATCTGGGGAGTGATCGCCTTCAGATAGTGTCTGGGTGTGATAGTCGGAGAAGAGGCCGTCATGTACGCTGGAAGTAGCCGGGTCATGGTTATCGGAGAGATAGGGATCATGGCCGGTAGAGGCCATGGGGTCGTGACCGCCGATGGAGGTGTTGGGGTCATGGTCGGAATCGGATATGGTAGCCGAATGCCAGTTGGTGAAGGCGCCGTCATGGACGTCGGACGTCGACGGGTCATGGTTAGCGGAGAAGAAGGCGTCGTGGCCCAAAGAGATATCGGGGGAGTGGTCGCCTTCGGAAATAGTCTGGGTATGGTAATTGGTGAACATGCCGTCGTGTACGTCAGAAGATGCGGGATCATGGTTATCTGAGAGATACGGGTCGTGACCGGTAGAGATCGATGGATCATGGCCGCTGTCAGACACGTCAGCCGTATGATATTCGGAGTAAGATCCGTCATGAACGGCGGAAGTCGACGGCACGTGATTGGTGGAGAAGAACGCGTCGTGATTTAAAGACATCGCGGTATCATGATAACCGGCGGAATCTGTTGCGGTATGAATAGTGGAGACGATACCGTCGTGGATATCTGACGAGACTGGATCGTGCATCCAGGATGTTAGCAAATCGTGTTCACCTGCTTCCGAGATATACGGGTCGTGACCCTGGCTGGACATGAACGGGTCATGGTCTTCACCGGATACAGCGGGATCATGAGATTCCGAAAAAGTGGGGTCGTGTTGATCAGAAATAGTAGGATTGTGTCCGGCGGACAGCATGGGATCGTGGCCGACTAGGGCATCAGTTACATCCTGAGCGGACATCGCAAAACCCCAGATGCGGAACTCATCGATGATACCTTCCCAGGGATAATGATATGGTTCGGCATCAGCAGATGCGCCTATTCCCAGATAATCATTATGATCGATAAGGTCACCGGTGTAGGTATCGGAATCCAGTTGGGTTCCATCTATATAAAGGAAAGCGTTCTTACCTTGAGTATCAACAACATAAGCTGCATGGTGCCACTTGTTATTACAGCTGTTTGTACCAGAGTTAAGGTCGATATAATCACCTGTTGATCTTGCACTAACTAGAATGTTTCCATTTGTGGAGGTCATGGCTATCCAGAAACCTTCTCCCGGGGTTCCACCAGTGTGGCGGCTAACCATGTGCCCGGCTTGGGCTGGGAGCGTTCCGGACCTGAACCAGAATTCAATAGTGTGATCGGTAGTGGATAGATTATAGCCAGTTTCGTTTCCTGCGTTTACCCAGTCATCCGTGCCGTCGAACTGTACGGCGGCTCCGGTACCGGCCAGAGCCAAAGTTGACCAGCTAGTGCCATCTGTTAGTGTTCCGTCATAACCGTTAGGGGAAGTATCAACGGCAGTTGTACCGGTTCCCGAGTTGAATTGATAGTAGACAATGGGAGGCGGTGGTCCCGCCGGAGCGAAAGTAGCCGTAATACTCATCGTACCGGAAATGTTTATGGAGGTATTTGCTGAACTTGGACTGGCGATAGTGCCAATATCTCCAGTCCATTGATTGAATGCGTATCCGGGGCCTGGCGTGGCGGAGATACCCATAATCGTTCCGGGTTGAGGAACGGGGTAAGCTCCTGTGGGTGGATTAGTATTGCCGTTGCCATCGTTTGCAATTGAGAAAGTAAAAGTTGGTCCGGGCGGTGGACCTGCCGGAGCAAACATGGCAGTAAGTGTTATGGTACCGGACATGGTAACGGTTGTATTAGCAGTTCCGGGATTTGCAACAGGGCCCTGCCAACCGGTAAACATATTACCGGTACCGGGTGTGGCTGAAATAGGAATTACAGCATCTACGGTTTGAGGTGTAGTTCCAGTTGGGTTTGTGACGCCTGTGCCGTTAATATTGATGGTGAGGGCATAGGTCACTGGTTGCGCCATTGCTGGTACGGCCGGGAGGGTGAGTGGGATCATAAGAAGTGCTATTAAAAGAATACAAAGCCTACTGTAAATCCTGTTTTTCCTCATGATGCCTCCTTAAACATAAAGAATTGGAGCATGTTCAAATTGGGTGATAAAAACGGAAGTATGCCGGTACCGGAGACGTTTGCTTGTCTCGCGGTGCTGCGATAGTTGTGTAAGAATGAGTGTCCGTTTGTTTACTGGCTTCATAATGGATGACCGAAGAATCTCTCTGACTGGTATTGAGATTCTTCGCTTCGCTCAAGAATGACATTTCATATATGACAAAATACTAGTCTGGTAATGTTCATACGTACACTATCCCTGACGAATCGTCAGGGTTTGCCTAACAAATTATCACAAAACATACTTGAAGTCAATTAACGCAGCATTACAATTGTATAAACGTATGACCCACTATCGGGTTTTTCGCTTGCGTCGGGAGTATCCAGCGATGACGAAAATGGCTAATACTGCCAGTGCGGCAATACATATATACCAGACGTAATTCCAGTTGTTGTCCTGACTGTGAACGGAGATCCAGAGAACATTCACCTGTTTTTGCCTCAGCTGCTGAATGTGAGTATCTTCAGATGTACGGTTAAGAGGGTTTTCTCTCACATCGACGATATCGCCGGAGTCGATTCCCGGATTCGCCAGAAGCGGAGCCAGATCCTCAACCTGGTTGCTGCGCAGATCGAGAAGATCCATATTGATTAGGTTGGTGAGAGGAGTGATATCAACGATCTGGTTGGTCCAGAGGTTAAGGTAGGTCAGTTGGGTCAGATTGGAAAGAGGGGATATATCATGAATCAAATTGCCGGCCAGACTGAGTTCGGTAAGATTTGTCAGGGCAGAGACAGGTGAGAGATTGCTTATTGACATGTCCCGGAGATCGAGAGTGGAAAGCTGGGTAATATTGGAGAGTGGAGTGATATCGGTAATCGGGTTTCCGGCAAGGACAAGGTCAGATAGGGTCGTAAGATCAGTGAGGGGAGTAATATCGTGTATTTGATTACTGGAAAGTCCCAGCTTGGTCAGGTTCGTCAAATTGGAGAGAGATGAGATGGAACGTATATCGTTCGCACCGAGGTCGAGTTCAACAAGGTTAGTAAGTTGGGAAAGAGGGCTGATATCGCTGATGTGATTTGCTGCAATGGTGAGTGCTGAAAGGTTAGTGAGGTTTGAGAGAGGAGATATATTCGAAACCTCGTTTCCAGTGAGATGAAGCTCTTTTAGTCCTGTCATTTGGGAAAGAGGGCCGAGATCACGTATGTGATTTGCGGAGAGCGATAAATGGCTTAGCCTTTCCAGATCGGAAAGTGGAGTGATATCTATAAGGTAATTTTGGGAGAGGTTAAGCTCTCGAAGGATAGTGAGGCCAGAGAGTGGCGTAATATCAGCAATTTGATTTTTCCACAGATCGAGTTCTGTTAGCCTGTCGAGCTTCGTGAGTGGATGTATATCGGCGATCTCGTTATCAAATAGATTGAGTATTGACACATTAATAAGATTGGAAAGCGCAGTGATGTCCTGTATATTGTTACTCCAAAGGTCCAGGGAAGTAAGCTGAGTAATCTCTGCGAGTGGAGAGATATTAGATATATGGTTCTTGGAAAGGGATAATTGGGTTAGATTCTCCAGACCGGATAAAGGCGATATATCGGCGATCTCGTTTCCCGAAAGGGATAGTTTTTTCAGATTGGTGAGATGCTTTAGTCCGGTAAGATCAGCGATCCCCTGGTCTTCAGATTCGAGAATGGTGATACGCTGTAAATCTGATGGGCAAAGGTTACCGGTTTGTTTTTTAAGGGCACTGCGAACTGCTCCTTCGAGGAAGGGGTCAGGGAAGATGACCGGATCATCGCATGGTGCGATAGTTGGCGTGGGTGCCGCCGTTGGGGTTGAGGGGGTAACAGGAGTGCTCCAAGAGACAATCACTCCTCGTTGCTCCAATTCAGGAATGTATATGTTGGTGGATGTTTCGTTGAGGGGGTTGCCGTGGAGATCGACGATGTCCATCTCATCCAGTCCGGTGTTATCAACTAAAGGACCTATATCGATAATCTGGTTGTTTCGTAGTCCGAGAACGGTCAGGTTAGAAAGGTTGGTGAGTGGAGTGACATCTGCAATCTGGTTTTCTCTCAGCCAGAGACCGGTAAGGTTGGTCAAGTCAGACAGGGGAGAAAGGTCAGTGATCTGGTTGCGCATGAGATATAGCTTGGTCAGATTGGTGCAGTATTCCAGGCCGGTCAAATCGCTGATGTCGGCATCGCTGGCGCCAAGGGCAGTGATTGTTTCAAGTTCGAATGGGTAGATATCGCCGGAGGGCTTTTGGATGGCGTTTCGTATGTGGGCTTCGAGGTTAGGATCAGGGAAGGTAACGGTGTCGCCAGCACTGGCGAAGGATGGCACAAGTGCAGTCGCTATGAGCAGCACAAGCAGGGTGCCGAGTGCAATTGAAGTAGAAAAGCGCATTTTCACAGTAAAAAGATCGTGACTATTTAAGGTTTATAATACGCGACTTCCAATGAATTGCAAGCCCTGTGAAGGGCTGTCGGCTATCGGGTGTCGGGTGTCAGTCCTCCCAACCTCCCACAACGGGATAAGTTTTTGAGTAGCTAAATCCAAGAAATCCCTCTAACCCCCTTTGAAGGGGGACACAGGGGGATGTTGTTCCTGCCATTACTGCTCCCACCCATCCTTCGTCAAGAATGGCATGAGCGTTCACATCGTCAGCTATTCGATGAGAAGATAGACATTATTGTGTACTTCAACCAGGTCGTCGTTCTGAACCAATCCCTGTGTGTAAACCATGTCGATGCCTCGGTCTTTAAGCCACGATGTGTCATTTGCCCCATTCTGCAAAAACTCCATGACGGATCGGCCTTCCGGGTGTGGGTTAGGAGCTATTTCGGCATAATAGCCAAATTTGCCGCTGACGGGAGCAAATGCCCAGGCCATACCCTTATCCACCAGGCACGTATCGTATTCTGGCGGAACGTTTTCTTCGATCCAGAGGAAATCTTCATAGATGTTGTCATCGATCATGTGATAGTAAGGTTCGTCGAGGTGGTTTCGCAAACTGAAGGCAAGCGCAACGATTACCAGAAAAGCCACCGCTGTGAACTGAACTGTAAAAGCCAGTGCCGGGCTGTGATTGAGCGCGGATTTTGCGTATTGACCCAGGCTGACTAAGGCCAGCCCACCAATCAGCGCCATAAATACATAGGTATAGAGCCAGCCTCTTTCATAGATGATATCCGGGCCAACGTAAAAATGAGGGTAGAGTTGAATGAATGCCAATAAGGCAACAACGGATAGCAGCATTGTCCAGTAAAAACGTGTTCCTTGGTAAGCCAGAATGGCTGCACCAATAACAAAGAGAGCAACGGGTATGAATCCGAAATCAGAAAGGGTGTTCATTATGGGGGGGAGGGTCAAGTGACGCTCGGAGTCGCTGGCTTCTTCGAGTACAAACTCGATGGCAGAAGGTGCCCATAACGCCATGATCATATAGACCAGAGCGACAATGACCAATGTAAGCAGCGGCAGCAGGTATCGGGATTTGGAAGTTGAACGCAGAAAAAGGAAGATGAGCGAATGAATAATGCAAATACAGGTAACGATAGCCATGGTCGGGGGGTGAATGAAAAGTAGCCCGAGACATATAAGAAACAGGATCAAAGGACGTCTAAGGGTGCCCATCGATTGATTAAGGATGAGCAGTGTAAGCGGAATGAAAACCAGGGCAAGCGCCACTGGAACGGCAAAGGCGGGCCCAAGGAACCTGGTGGTGGTAGGTATCAGCACGATGAGGAATGCGGCCGCGAGCCCGAATCCTTTCTCTTTTCCGAAGAAATAGGCCATCAGCGCAAGGATGGACAGG
>JABMQN010000179.1 GCA_013203045.1 Chloroflexota bacterium | reverse complement strand
TTTGGTGTAGAATAACATCGAGGTCTCCTCCTTTTGCTGGCAAGCCAGCTTTTTATTTTGTAGCATAGGTTACCATATAAATGGATGCCCGGGGAGGAGGCCTCTATAAGTATCAACTGCGTGAACTCCGACCCCAAAAGGCGGGTTACGCAGGGCGTTATGCCACTATGAAAATATATCAATATGGATACATCAAGAAATGAAACCAGGCATACTTCAACTCTATTATTACTTAACTAGTTTAAGCACGCGCCATAGTTATAACGAAGATGGTCTTCTTCGTGAACAGGCTAATAAACTCCTGGGTTATTGTTGTTGAACTTGGCCGTGACCCTGTAACCAAGAAGCGTCGGCAACAGTGGCAATCAATCAAAGGAACCAAGAAGGACGCAGAGAGGGAAATGAGGGTGTTGTTGACAAGCCTCGAAACCGGTACGTATTTGAAGCCAACAAAGATGACCTTGGGAGAGTATTTAGAGCGATGGCTTCGCGACTACGTGCAAACAAATGTACGACCTAAGACGGCTGAGGGGTATGTGAATAAGATAAACCGTCATATACTTCCTGAATTGGGGCAAATTCCTCTCACCGACCTTAAACCCTCTCATATTCAAGAGTTCTACAGACTAAAATTAGAATCTGGTAGGGTCGATGGTGAAGGTGGTTTAGGCCCCAGCACTGTCAACCAAATGCACCGAATCCTCTCGGCATCCCTTAGGCATGCAGTTAAGTGGGGTTTAGTTGGTCGCAATGTCGCAGAAGCAGTGGACCCACCACGTATACCCCGAAATGAACCTCACACGCTTGATTCTAAGGACGTAAATACGCTTCTGGAGGCAATCAAGGGAACCCCATACCACCCCGTCTTTCACCTTGCAATATATACCGGACTTAGGAGAAGTGAACTTTTGGGCTTGCGTTGGCGCGATATAGACTTGGACATGGCAACCCTGTCTATAGTCCAGACACGAATGCAATTACCTGGAGGTAAGTCTTTCTTCCAAGAACCAAAGACTTCCAAAGGGAGAAGGCAAGTAGCCCTCTCGCCCTCTTCTGTCCTTATGTTACGCGAATACAGGGAACAACAAGAATTACAGTCCATCATGGCAGGATGGGTAATAACTCCAGATTCTCCTGTATTCTGCTATGAGGATGGCTCACCAATCCTACCCGATACCATCACACATGTATTCATTAAGTTTGCCCGTAAAGTCGGACTGCATGGTGTCCGATTCCATGATCTCAGGCATACACATGCTTCTTTAATGCTCAAACAAGGAATACATCCCAAGGTTGTCTCAGAACGCATGGGACACTCGACTGTAAGCATCACGCTTGATGTCTACTCCCATGTGACTCCGGGCATTCAGCAAGCAGCAGCCCTGGCATTTGAGGAAGTGGTACAGACAGCTTAAGAAAATGCTCCCGGAGAAACCGATGGTTTGCAAAATGTTTGCAAAAACTGAAAAAGCCCACCCAGCATTGCTGCCAAGACAGGCTTTTTAGCTTCAATTATTGGTAGCGGCGGATGGACTCGAACCATCGACCTTGGGATTATGAGGCCCACGCTCTGACCACCTGAGCTACGCCGCCTTAATGATTGCCGGGTTTCAATATAGCATCTTGAGTGTGTGGCGTCAAGTTCGCCACAGAGCAGAGAGCTTAACATAACACTATTACCTCCTTTGATTTTGAGTGTGTACTATGGTAATATAGGTTGGCTCTGGAATGGGCACATCGGGGAGTGGCGCAGCCTGGTTTAGCGCGCCTGCATGGGGTGCAGGAGGTCGGAGGTTCGAATCCTCTCTCCCCGATTTTTTACCCAAAGTATTATCAATAGGAGGAAACACATGGCAGTAGAATACGGACCTTATACCTCAATTCTGGTCGACCTTAAGGATATGGTTGCCACCGTAACTATCAATAGACCCAAGGCCTACAACGCCTTGACAATCGAAGTGTTTCAGGAGATGACTGACGCTTTCGATAAACTCGGCTATGACCGTAGAGTGGCCGTCATCGTAATGACAGGAGCCGGGGATAAAGCTTTTGCTGCAGGCGCTGACGTAAAGTCTATCAATGAGAAAATCTGCACCGACCCGATGGGTGGCCTGGCATTGACCGGCGATTTCGCTCGCATGGGTCAGGCTATGAGATCCTGTGGAAAACCGATTATCGCCCGATGTTTTGGCCAGATCATCGGAGGCGGCTTTGAAGTACTCGTTTTTTGCGACCTGGCAATCGCTGCCGACAACACAAAGTTCATTGCAGGCGAAGCATTCGTTGGAGCTGTTGCTATCGGGACAACTCAGTTTGCTACTATGATCATGGGTGATAAGAGGGCACGCTGGCTCCTCATGACCGATGAGCGCATTGATGCCAAGACGGCGCTCGACTGGGGAATCGTCAACAAGGTTGTTCCGTTTGAAGAACTGGACGCAGAAGTGGAAAGGGTTTGTAAAATCCTCATTAACAAGTTCCCCTGGGCCCTCCGCTTCACCAAAACACAGCTCAATTACTGGCATGACATTTCCACCCCGTGTCTTTATCAGGGACGCGACTTCTGGGCAATTCACGTCGCTAATACCGCCGAGATGATGGAAGGAACATCGGCCTTTGTAAATAACAGGCCTGCAGAGTGGATGAAGTTCAGAGAGAAAGACGCCGCCGGTAAGGCCTCCGAGTATGAACATGGTGCGCCACTTAAGACATGTTCCGGTTGCGGAGCAGTGCATCTACCGGATGACTTTGAATTCTGTGGAAAGTGCGGAGCTAAGATTTAGTTACAGGATTTAAAACTGATTTTATGAAAAGAGCCCCAATTCCAATTGGGGCTCTTTTTTGTCATTCCAGGTGCCTCAGATGACGAAGCAAACTCGATGTTAAATAATGAGTTTTTTCGCTACGCTCATAATGGCTTGGTGAAAAAGGCCGCGATAATTCGCGTCCATGATGTGATCTAAACCTTCAACCGTTCCATTATCTGCACCATCGTTTCACCTGCTTTTTCGCGGATGATGAGATCAGCATAGTCATCATGAGGGGTAGGCGTCATATTGAGGATGATAAGCTTCGCTCCGCCTCTTTTAGCTAATACTGGCATCTGGGCTGCCGGATAGACAACAAGAGATGATCCAATCACCAAAAACACGTCACACTTCGCCGATCTGTTTTCCGCTTCACGTGTCTCTCTTTCAGGCATGGCTTGTCCGAAAGAAATAGTGGCAGGTTTGAGAATGCCGCCGCAATCATCGCAGTAAGGAGCTTTATTACCCGCTTCGACTCGATCATGAATTTCCTGCCGGGGATACCGCTTGGCACAATTCAAACACAATACCCACAGAGTTGTTCCGTGCAATTCAATAACTTTCTCATCCGGTGCTCCGGCTCTCTGGTGCAGACCATCGATGTTCTGGGTAATAACACAATCCAGCTTCCCCATTTGGTCCAGCTCCGCAATGGCTATATGAGCTGTATTCGGTTGAGCTTCGACAATCGTTGGCCACAGTGACTGGTTCATCTCCCAGTATCTCTTGCGCGTCTCTTCACTCGCCAGGAATTTATCAAACATGAATTCACTGGGATCATACTTTTCCCACAATCCCCCGGGACTGCGGAAATCGGAAATACCTGATTCTGTGCTAATACCAGCACCAGTGAAAACTACCAGTTTTTCGGAATTGTTTATTAGACTTGCTGCTTGATCGAATACATCCATCGTTCTAGTGTTTGGTTACTATATCAATATCGTATTTGTCAGTTTGGAAATCTTCCAAAAGAGTTTCCACTGCAAAATCGAACTCTCTACCTCGCTTGAGGTTCTCAACAGCGGCAATTCCTGTTGTGACTGTTTCACCGTTTTCATCAAGGAATGAAACTTTTACTGTAACCATACTGAACATGAAACCGGCGTCATTCCTGGCATTCCCTGAAACCGTACAAGGTAACTCGGGATTATCCATGCAGGAAGAAATACTATGGTCCAGAAGGGTTATCCCTCCAAATGAAGTCTGGATGTTGTTTTCTGAGGAGTCATCATCGCTACAGGATATCATGCTAACAAATAGCAGTAAGAAAAATATTATGGCGTAATAGTATGATTTCGTCATGTATCTTTAACGTATTTTACCTAAAAGAGCAACGAATCTATCTTGATAATGCTCGAAAATACGATAGCTCTGCAATCTGGAACCTAGTTCATCAACAGTGCGCTGATTAAATTTAACTGCTGAGTACTTATAATTTATTGCGTAATGAAGGACCATGTGTAGTCGATGTTAATATTCCTATCGTCATCCCACACAGACCCCTCTGATATTCCCCACCAATATTCGGTAGATTCCTGTAACGTATCATGGGTAATAGTAATGGTTCGGTTGTCATTTTCAAGGGTAGCAGATACGCCCGTGATGCCACCACTAATAAAGATACCTTTCCGATCATACAGGAAAATATCTTCATCAAAAGTAATACTGAGAGGGGCAAATACATCGATACCAGTTTCATAAGATACAGGAACGATGCTTACAACTTCCGGAGACCCCACTTCCGTTGTGGTGAATTCCCATTGGTAGTATTCATTAAGGTTACCAGCACCATCCTGGACGGACCCCGCGGGGATTTCAGGGTAGTACGTAGTTAATTTTGTGAAGTCACTATGAGTGAAATTGACTGTAAGGGTGTTCTCATGCATAGAAACAGTAACTCCAGAGGCATAGGCTTGGAGGTCATTCCAAATAAGGATATCGTCAAAATTGGGTCCTGGTGTAATAGATTCATTGAATGTAGCACTAACACTGATATCCAGGGCCACGTCGCTGGCACCCCTATCTGGAGTTGTGTTGACAACACTGGGTTCGCCTACTTTCATCGTGGTGAAAGACCAACTATATTTGGCATTGGGATTTTCCTCGGCATCCTGTATAGCTTCGGCATTGATGCCCCACCAGTATTCTTCGGATTCCACGAATGGATCATGGGCAATGGTAATGGTTCTGTTATCATCTTCGAGGGAAGCAGATATACCAGTGGCACCACCACCTATAAAAACACCTTCTGTATCTAGTAGAGTGATATCTTCATTAAAGGTAATACTGACAGGGGCGAACAAATCGATATCAGCAGCACCGTTTTCTGGAGTTGTACCGCCGACAATAGGAGCGCCTACTTTCATCGTGGTGAAGGACCAAGTGTAGGAGGAATTGGTATTTCCATCAATATCCTGGATATTTTCTTCTGGTAAACCCCACCAATACTCATTGGCTTCCAGGAACGGATCATGGGTAATGGTAATGGTTCTGTTGTCAGCCTCCAGGGAGGCCGATACGCCAGTGGCGCCACCGCTGATGAAAATGCCCTGGGAATCAACCAGGGTGATATCTTCGTCAAAGGTAATACTAAGCGGGGCTAACAGATCAATGCCAACTTCACCGTTCCCCGGGGTTGTACTTTCAACACTCGGATTATTCCCACTCGATCCACAGGCCATCATACCCACAGACACCAAGAATATGATTACAAGAAGGAAACAGGGTAGTTTTGTCATATACACGACCTCCACTTTTACAGACTTTGCCGTCTCTTTCCTAAGAGAGCAAAGAACCTATCCTGATAATGATCGAAGATACCATAGCTCTGTAGTCTGGAGCCTAATTCATCAGCAGTGCGTTGGTTCGATTCCACTGCCCTGAATAAGTCATCTATTTCATCCCTGACAAACTTCGGAACCCCGTATTTTCTATCGAACAATCCTCTGCTGCTGAGTTCTGATACGTTCTTGCGCACCGAAGACCATGTCATATCCATGATGAACGTCATCAGTGATATCTGCCATGCATCATCCGGGCCTTTGAGAATCGCAGCCAATGCGTCTTTTTCATCATCGATTTTTGAACCAAGTTTGAGAATGACATCACTGATTTTCTCAGATAGAACCCAGCTATTGCCCACTTCGTTTTTGTATCGATATTCCATAATATCCGGACTATAATCATAACGGCTCAGCATAGCTTCAGCTTGTGCTCTGGCATGTTCACCAAAGCCCTCGAAAACTTCCAGTAGATAGCCCGGCGTAATGATTTTGGGTTTTTCAGCTATCACTTTACCTTCCCTGATCCTCGTCTCGTTGGCGCTATCCATTGGTTCGGTAAGGAGGTAGTAGTGAACGTTGGTGACTCCAAAGGTATTCAGCCTTTGCTCTGGAGGCCGCACCAATTCGGTGTGGTTCACTGCGTATTCAACTTGATCGTTATAATCCATTGTCACACTCATTTACAATTATAGCAGCTTAGTTTCGATCTCGCTGAGGTTATGGATGACAAATTCACCGGTCTTCTCTCGGGTACGATCCAGGTGGTATGCAGTTATTCCGCACTCAGTCGGAGCAATATAGTCGAACTGCCAGTTGTCGCCTATATGAATAAGCTCATCCGGTTTTAATCCGAGGGAATCACATACTCTACTATAGAATTCAGGTGTCTTCTTCACCTCTTTAAAATCTGAGACGCATGAAATCAGTCGGGTGAAATACTTACCGATATCTGAAGTTTCAACCTCCAGAAACTCCCTGCAGGCATTGCTTATTAAAATCAACTCAAACTTTTTACTGAGGTTAGCTAAAACGTTTTCAGATTCCGGGTAAAGCTGAATATTGTGACTCAGCTCATTCAGTAATGAATCCCATCCATTTCCCAGGCCAAATCGCTCAAACCAGTATTTAACATCATACCAATCCGCTTCCTGATCACCGACCTCATCATATGCTTTCTCGAGATATTGCCTTGCTTCCTCTATTTCAACCTCGTATTTATTGGCATACAATTTTGGTAAGCCTTCAAAATAGATCGAATCACAAAATCTGAACGTTGCCAGTGTTCCCGTCAAATCGAAAGATAAAATACTCTTCTTCAAGTTTCCTCCTGAGAAGATTATTACATTAGCATATCCATTGTGGCAATTCAAGGTTTTTCGATATCATTGACTTTACACGGCTCTCGTGTTAACAAAGTTGTAGGACGGGAGATGGCACGAAGGAGGTCACGTGACTGACGACTCATGCACTGCAGAATGGATGGCTCTGGAAGAATCCGTAAAGGAGAAAACCGATGATTCGGGCAACAAGTGGCGAAAGGTTTACTTCGGTGGAGGTACGCATTTTGGGAACTGGCTATCGCAATACAAGGAAGTGTATGGTGAGGAGAACATCGAAGTGGAAGAGGTAGACTCGTGCGGACTCGTCTGTTTTGATAAGAGCGGAGATAAACCCCTCCGAATTTGGGCGAGAGTAAGGGAATATTAAATCGGCAACTAAATAGAGACATTTAAATCATGCCCACGATAACCGATCGTCTATTCATAAGAAACCGTTTCTTCAAAGGATGTCATTCTGAGCAAAGCGAAGAATCTCATCGCATTTGGTATACAATTTCTGCAATGAACATTTCCGTTCGAACAAGGAGATTCTTCGGTCGTCAAGCTCCCTCAGAATGACAGCCAGCAAGTGGCATTTTCCAATATTTAATTGCCGGGTTAATAATAACACCCCAATTCTTACTATTAACCCGCAAGCTGAGCATTCGATTGTGGTCTATGATAAAATAGATATTAAGGAAATATACAATGCCAATCTATGAATATCAGTGTGACAAATGTGGGGAAAAATTCGAACTGATGCGAAGCTTCAGTGCGGATGATAGTGATCTGGAATGCCCGAAATGCGGAGCGTCTAATCCCCAGAAAACCATTTCGCTCTTTGCCAGCGGAAGCAGCTCATCTGAAAGCTGCGCCCCAAGTCCTTCTGGCGGTGGCTGAGCCGTCAACAGATGAGGTCGGTGACCTCAAATCAATTGGACTGGCCGAGAAATCGGTACACCCTGGCATAACCCGAAGAGAGCAAAACAGGAGACATCATGCCAATTTTTGGATATGTATGCAGTAAATGTGGCGAAGAGTTCGAAGTATGGGAGCCTTGTAAGGAAGAAGGTGATGATCCGAATTGTCCCCAATGCGGTACCATAAAGCCGGAAAAACACACGTATCGCATTTGTCGGTACTGGAAACAGGCTTATGGTGGCGGTAGCTCAAAGTCACAGTATATTAGACCGGGAAGCTGGGCATAGGATAGGAGGTTATAAGGATGCCAATCTACGATTACAAATGCGATAACTGCGACGAAGTGACTGAGTTCCTATTGCACAGCCCGGATAGTCATCCAGAGGAATGCCCTGAATGTGGCAACGAGGGTATGGAGAGAATGCTTTCCTCAACATATATGATCAAAATGGGAGCACCATCATCTTGCGGAACATGTTGCGAACCGAGTAGCAGTTGCCAGGAATCCGGTTGCCCGGCAGGGGGCGGATGCTCCCAATGAAGCTCAGACAATGACCACCGAATCAGATCAACTCCCCGAAGAAGTTATGGCCGAAATTCGAGAGAAATACTCGGATATACTCATCGACCATGCTATGAACCCCAGAAACGTAGGCGAAATCCCAAATGCCGATGGACATGCAGCCATCACTGGTCCTTGCGGCGATCTGATAGAGATGTGGGTTAGAATCAGTAACGATAAGATTCTTGAGGCCAGGTTCTGGACCAGTGGATGTGCAACAACTATCGCCGCCGGAAGTATCGCGGCTGAGACAGCCACTGGTATGTCAATCCCTGATGCACTACGATTGAGTCCCGGCCAAATTATCAAGGCGCTTGATGGGCTTCCGGAAGAAAACAGGGAATGTGCCCTCATGGCAACCGACACTATCAAGGGAGCCGTAAAGGACTACCTAGCCCTCAAAAGAGATCCCTGGGAAAAGGGATATCAACGGTAAAAATGCCCAACTTTGATTCAATGCTCAAAGTATGCATCGAACTCTGCCAGGGCTGTGGAAGATGTTCCATGAGCTGTTTTAAAAAGGCAATTTCCCTTGAATCCGGGTATTCCGAGATTGACTATGACAAGTGTAACCTTTGTGGCCTGTGTATAGATGAGTGCAAGCAGGGCGCTATATCCCAGACTTGAATTCTTACTGGAGGAACCTCATGGAGCTTGTTGACGCGATAAAGACGAGAAGGAGTATTCGGGGATTCAAACAAACTTCGGTTCCGGAAAATACCCTCAAAGAAATCCTCGATCTTGCTCGTATGGCGCCATCTGCTACTAATTGTCAGCCCTGGGAATTTATCGTTTTGACTGGTGAATCCCTCGAAAAAGCCAAGCGTGTCAATATTGAACAATCTAATCAAGGGGCTGTGATTAGTCTTGATATCCCCGTTTGCCCGCCAAACGAGCTGCCCTCACCGTACGTAGATCGACAAAACGCATTGGCTCGTGATCTGTTTGGATCTGCAAACATTGAACGTAGCGATAAAGAAGGCCGACGAGAGTGGCAATCGAGAGGGAAGAGATTTTTCGATGCTCCGGCAGCTATCCTCGTTTGCGCGGATGAGAAGATATATAACAAGCGCCATCAAATATCCCTGATAGATATAGGAATAGTGACCCAGACAATTGCTATTCTCGCCACGGAATATGGTCTTGGCACCTGTATTCAACAGGATACGGTCTTCTTTCCCGATGTACTCAGACAAGCATTGGGTATCCCACAGTCAAAACGACTACTCGTCGCTATATGTGTTGGTTATCCTGACTGGAATTTCCCTGCCAACAAATTTGAACGGACGCGAGAGCCTCTCGATTCAATGGTAACGTGGAAATCATAAGGGGGATTTATGGCAGTTGTTGAAGTTAGTATTGTACCGCTGGGGACTGGAAGCCCTTCCGTAAGCATGCACGTTGCGCGCACTATTAAAGTTCTTCAGGTAGAAACTGAGGTAAAACATACCGCCACCGCAATGGGAACTATCATCGAAGGTGATCTGGATAAGATTCTGGCCGTAATCAGGAAGATGCATGAAAGCGCTTTCAACGATGAAGTCATGCGAGTGGTTACTTCTATAAAGATCGATGACAGACGAGATAAATCGCTGACCATAGATGGCAAGTTGAATTCACTTAAAAGGAAACTGGATTAGTACATGACAAACCTGGTGAGGGCCCTGGGCACCTTCATTACACCCACTGGATTGGCGGACAAGATCGCTCGAATGCTTATTGAAGCAAGTGAATCCCGTACTATCTCCTATGAAAATGCGGAAATGATTGCCGGCAATGATACCGATGATGCTTTGCTAGTATCATGGCAATGGAAATTATTGATTCCTGTACGTACTTCAAGGTGTGGGGAATGGGATGATCGGATGTTAATAGCTGTTCCCGGTGAAGTGTACGAAATGCCTAACGTCTCCAGAATACTGGTTAAAAATGCTTTGATTACAGGTTGCTGGGATTCTGCTCACTCAATAGCCGAGTTCTTCGAGTCCGCGAGAGAACCGCAATGGAGACTGATACCGGTACTGGTTCGCAGAATGATTGAAGGCTGTCCTTCTGCTGGAATTAACGCCAATCAGATAAAAGTTGCATGCCAGGAAATGGGATTTGGGGAACGAACCGATACATTAATAGCAATACTAAAAGGAGCTGGTGTAATCAGCCCGAAGCTGGGGCCGTTAGCTAAAATATCCAGAACCCAGACCCCTCTTTACGAAATCAACCCGTGCTTATTTGCCAATGAATGCTTTGAAAGGATAAATCGATAACTGTGAGCGAGGAACGAATCGAGGAACTCAAGCGCAAAATTGAGGAGATGAAAAACCGCATTCCCCCACATTCAGTGCCTCCCCGTATGCTGGAAGAATTAGAGGAAATGGAAGAAGAACTTGAAAGGTTAACTCAGAAATGAACAAGAGTTTTTCCAACCTGGTAGAGTCGTTAAGTAATCAATTCTCTGCTGATGAAGCTCGAGATTTAGCCAGGTTGTTTTCGAGCAGTTGTCAGGCAGACAGTATCACGTATGAAGAACTGGACCTTGATGCTGAAGTGAAGGACGATATAATCCTCCTTGCTTATGAAGAGCGGGTGTTGCTTCCGATGAAATCCCGGAGGGGGTCGGCATGGGAAGATAGGATACTGGCCTTTACAGAAGATGAAAGATATCATCTGCCGCGTGTTGTGCGATTTCTTATTGAAGATGCCCGGAAAAGTAGTCAATGGAATATAGATTTGGCAATAGGAAAGGCTCTTGGGGAGGCCGGCGAAAATAATGTTAACAACATGGTAGATTATCTTAACCGCGTTAAAAAACTATCTTCTAAGTATGAAGTGGAAGTCGGTGTAATGCAGGTAATCTGTAATGAGCTCAACTTGAATATAGATATGCATGACACTCTCGACCGATTCGTTCGGTGTGGTATAATGAGTCCCCGAACTCAGCGTTCCCTTCATACCGGTATCTCCATATACGAGATGAATCCCTGTCTATACTGGAAATAATGAAAGGTGCAAAGGAATGAATCATTTGGAATTAATTAATCGGATAGTAGAACTTGAACTCGATATGTTCGAACGGGTCAGAACCGCTGAACCATCCGCGTGCCAGGAGAAAGCCGAAACATTCAAATCCATGCGTTCGATGACGCATTCAACTCTCTCGAAGGAAACCTTGGAATCCTATCTCGAAGATCTGCAGCAGGCCAATATTGAAAACAAGAATCTACTAACCTTAAAGTATGCTCGCATGGACGGTAAAATCCCGCCTTTGAAAAAGAACCCCGTCATTGATGATATCGTCAGGATCGAAGAGAGATGGATGATGGAGCTTTCTTTGAGATACCCCAGAATAGTCAAGGGAAATCCCGGTTTCGGCGTCTATCTCTCCAGTGAACTTGAAACTTATTCAGATAAAACTCTAGACTTATATCTAGGTGATGTTACCCGCGCTGAAAATGAAGGGCGAAACCTTTCAGAAGAACGATATAATTGGCTGTTTGAGAAAATCGGGTATGGATCCATAACCGAGGCGAATGAAAAACTCCGGGATACAAAGGAGGACGCATCATGAGTATCAAAATTACAACATTGAGTGAGAATACAGCTGGTCCCGGAGTGCTGGCGGAATGGGGGTTGAGTATACTGGTGGAGGGGGACGGTGTCCGAATTTTGCTGGATACGAGCCAGAGCGTCACTGTAGCGCACAATGCCAAACTTTTGAACGTTGACCTTTCCGGTATCGACAAGCTGGTAATAAGCCATGGTCACTATGATCATACCGGTGGATTCAAGGACGTTCTTGCTCAAACCGGTGCACTAGATGTCGTTGCCCATCCGGACATGTGGACTGAAAAGTACGCCATATACGGCGATTTCCAAAGATATATAGGTATTCCCTTTGCCCGTGAGGAGTTGGAATCACTCGGAGCCAGTTTTCAATTAACAAAAGACCCTGTCTGGATCACAGATAACATTGTCACTACCGGCGAAATACCAATGACTAATGACTATGAGCAGATAGACGCCGGAATGTTCATAAAAGTTGGAGATTCGTTCGAACCAGACCAATTGTTGGATGATCTTGCTCTGGGTATTAAGACTGAAGCTGGTTTGGTGATTGTCCTCGGATGCGGACATCGAGGGATGATTAATACCATCGGCCACCTGCAGAAGGTTACCGGAGAACAGAGAGTATATGGTGTCCTTGGAGGCACTCATCTTGTCATGGCAAACCCGGAACGATTGACCCGTACCACCGCTGACCTGCGCCAAATTGGTGTTCAGAAGCTGGGAGTTTCCCATTGTACTGGATTCAATGCCTCGTGCTGGCTTGCCAATGAGTTCCCGGATGAATTTTTCATGAACAACTCCGGTACTGCACTTACTCTACCTTGATTGGATCAACGAACCACAGAGGGTACAAAGATAATAAAGGAACCTCTTGGCGCTCTATGCGTTCTCTGTGGGGAATCGTAACAATGGAAATTGAGCTTGAACCAGACCTTTCCCATTGCATTCAGACCCTGGCAAAAAGAGAATATGACCAAATTATGAGTCATTTGCTCGAAACAAACGCTGATAATCCTGAATTGGGAGAGATACTCGAAATCCTTAAATTGTTCTTAGAATCAACTGATTTCAATAAACTTCGTACTGAATATGAACCTTATCTGGTTCAGGGAAAGAAAGTCACGTTCACATTGTGTACCCAAGCAGATAACACCAAATATCGGATGGAGATAGAATGACAATTGTTGGGCTGACAGGGAGCATTGCTTCCGGTAAAAGCACCGTTTCAGGGATGTTCGTTGAACTTGGAGCTTATCTCATAGATTATGATGTGTTGGCCCGAGAAGTGGTGGAACCTGGCCAGAAAGCCTGGGAGGGTATAGTTGATCAATTTGGTGAAGAAGTCCTGAATAGTGATTCCACTTTAAATCGGGAGAAGTTGGGGCAGATAGTCTTTGATAACCCTGAAAAGCTGCAAAAACTTAATCAGATTACCCATCCGGCAGTGTTCGAAGAGGCTGACAACAGAGTGAAGGAAATAGAAAAAACCCATGCCGACGCTCTTATAATCAAAGACGTGCCATTACTTATCGAGACTGGGATTCACAATACCGTAGATAAAGTAATCGTGGTTTCTGCACCTAGAGAGACCCGTTTGAAAAGGTTGATGGAACGGGGATTCACCCAGGAAGAATCTCTGAAGCGCATTGATTCACAAATGCCCATAAGTGAAAAAGAAAAATATGCGGATTTTGTAATCCACAATGATGTTTCACTGGTTTATACGCGAGAGCAGGTCGAACAAATATATAGTCAACTAACAGACAAACAAATCCCCTCGTTGTAGGGGCACGCTGCATCGTGCCCCTACCCATATCATGTGTAGGTATGCCCGAACCATCACCCCATAAGATTTGATCACATCGTTTCCTTTCCTTAGCATGTTATAATCACTTGCGCAGGAGATATGGTCATGACTGAGAAACAAGTTCCATTCACCAAAAATCAACTTGAACAGATCATAGAGAAACATCCAACGCCATTTCATATCTACGATGAAAAGGCGATTCTGGAGAACGCTCGTAGCATAAAAAAAACCTTTTCCTGGAACGAAGGTTTCAAGGAATTCTTTGCCGTCAAAGCATGTCCTAATCCCTACCTTATGAAGATGCTCAAATCCGAAGGTTTTGGGTCTGACTGCAGTTCGCTTCCCGAGCTATTACTCTCAGAAAGGGTTGGTATCACCGGTGAAGAGATAATGTTCAGCTCGAACGATACTCCGGCAGAGGAGTTCGTTAAAGCAAAAGAACTCGGAGGGATTATAAATCTCGACGACATTACCCATCTTCCATTTCTTGAAGAACATGCCGGACTACCCGATCTTATCTGCATGCGGTACAACCCGGGACCATTAAAAGATGGGAACGTTATAATCGGAAAACCGGAGGAGGCCAAGTATGGCTTCACTCGTGAGCAGCTTTTTGAGGGATATCGGATTGCCCGTGATAAAGGTGTAAAACGATTTGGACTTCACACAATGGTAGCTTCAAATGAATTGGATGCAGCCTATTTCGTAGAGACGGCTGAAATCCTTTTCAACCTGGTAGTTGATATTTCGCAAGAACTGGGGATCCGTTTTGAATTCGTCAATATCGGTGGCGGCATCGGCATTCCTTATAAACTCGATCAGAGGCCTGTCGATTTGAATGTGGTAAGCAGCGGTGTAAGGGATCGGTATGAGAAAATCATAGCAACTAATGGACTTGCACCATTGGCGATTTACATGGAATGCGGCCGAATGATCACTGGGCCCTTCGGATATTTGGTAACACGGGTCAGGCATATAAAGAATACATATAAGAAATTTGCGGGGGTGGATGCCACAATGTCCGATCTCATGCGCCCGGCCATATACGGTGCCTATCATCATATTACGGTGATGGGAAAGGAGAACGCTCCACACGATACTGTTTATGATGTGACAGGCTCGCTTTGCGAGAATATCGATAAGTTTGCGGTTGCCCGATCCCTCCCGGCGCTTGAACCCGGTGATTTGCTGGTAATTCATGATACCGGAGCACACGGTTATGCGATGGGCTTTAATTATAATGGTAAACTGCGTTCCGCTGAACTTCTTCTTCGTGAAAACGGTGATGTGTTGCAGATTCGGCGAGCGGAAACAGTAAATGACTACTTTGCCACACTGGATTTTGATGGGTTAGCACATTTTACGGTGTAACTCTCGTAGAGAGACGTTCGGAGCAGAGGCAGGCTGATCGAATACAATCAGCCTGCCTTTTTTATAGCTATGATATAATACCACTACTGGAATTTTACTATGAAGCCAAGTGATTTTTCATGCATAGCCAGCGAATACGAAAAGACATCTCTAGTACAAAATTCAGCTAGCGATGCACTGTTCGAACTGCTTGCTATAGGTGAAACTGAATACGTGATGGACCTCGGTTGCGGAACCGGGCACATAACTAAAACCATCAGAGAAATCACCGGTGGAAAGATCGTTGGGATCGATTCGGCTGATGGGATGATTCGAGAGGCACATCAGAACTATGGTCACCTTGGCATCGATTTCGAAGTACGCCCGGCACACCATCTCGAATACTTCGAACAGTTCGATGTGGTTTTTTGCAACTCTACTTTTCAATGGTTCAAGCCTCCCGAGCCTGCATTAAGAAGCTGCTATCAGGCGCTGCGAAAAAATGGCAGAATAGGAATTCAGGCTCCTGCCCGAAATGTTTATTCACCCAATTTCATCGAAGCAGTGGGAAAAGTCAGCGCTGATACCAGCACAAAAGAAACGTTCGAACAGTTCGAATCGCCTTGGTTTTTCTGTGAGACCCCCGAAGAATATGCATCCTTATTCACAGAAGCCGGGTTCGAGATTGTGAGTTCGAAAATTGAAAAGATCACTACAACATACACCCCGGAAGAAGTATTTGGCATATTCGATTCCGGGGCAGCAGCGGGATATCTGAACCAGTCATACTACAAACTACCGCTGACTCAGGAATACATTGATAACTTCCGAAGTATCGTTAGAAGCTCATTTATCGAACAGGCAAATGAGGATGGGAAAGTCGAGCTCACTTTCTTCAGAATCTACCTAATCGCAAAGAAATCCTAACGTTTTTGTTTTCACCCTGCCAATCCTGTAGCAGTATATAAATTCCAATGGCTATTATCGAAACAAACAACATCGTCAAGAAATTCGGTGAAATCACCGCAGTCGATGGCGTCGATCTCCAGATCGACGCTGGCGAATGCTTCGGGCTTCTTGGTCCAAACGGAGCCGGCAAGACCACACTTATCAAGATGATCACCGCAGTAGCTCCCATTACCAGTGGACAGGCACGGGTTGCGGAACTGAATGTTCTCCAGGAACCAAGAAGAATCAAGGCACTGATCGGTGTTGTACCGCAGGAAGAGAACCTCGATCCTGATTTCAGTGTACTTAAGAACCTCACGGTTTTCGCCCGCTATTTTGATATTCCCGCCAAAGAGGCCAAGAGACAGGCAATTGCCAATCTGGAGATCTTCGAACTGGCTCACCGTCAAAATGCCAAGGTCAGCGAACTCTCCGGAGGTATGAAACGTCGGCTCTTAATCGCCCGCGCACTGATAAACCAGCCACGAATCATTGT
>JABMQN010000178.1 GCA_013203045.1 Chloroflexota bacterium | reverse complement strand
TCGGCCACCACCTGGGCTCTTTCCTGGGCACGCTGGTCTTCCTCTTGTTTTCGCACAGCTTCTGTCTGACCCAGATCGGTACGAGCCCTGGCCAATTCTGCGTGCAATTCGTGGCCCATGGCTTTGTGGGCCTCGGCGAACTCCTTCAGTTGGGTCTTCGAACACCCTGCCAGGTCGGTACGAGCCCTGGTCAAATCTGCGTGCAATTCGTGGGCCATTGTTTTGTGAGCCTCATCATAATCATTGAGCTGGGTTTGAGTAGCTTCCTTGATCTGAGCAACGCCTTCGATGCGTGTTTCATATGAGTCAAAGATTTCATGCGCCAAAGTGCGCATATCGTTCGCTGTTGGCATCTGATCCCTCCTTTTTTTTGCGCTTACGGGGGTGACCACACCTTTTCAGGTAACCACACCAAGACCTTCTTTGACCATTCGAATAACCGTCATTGCGGCTGCCCGACAAGGGGAGCCCGGACGTACATGTCGGGCCTCGGTGTGATCACCCCGGTGCGCTTTGCATTAAGTAATGTAGCTCCCCAAGCTAGGCGGCGGCTTGTTCGGTCAGTCCGACAGCCTCGGCGTACTTCAGGAACGTATCTATGCCGGCAACCGTGACTCTGGCCTCAATCGCCAGAAGTTCGATTCCCACCAGGCTAACTCGCACCCAGGCATCTACCACGATGCCTTTGTCCAAGATGCGGTCAATCACTTCCACCAGACTGGACGATGCCATTGATTTCTCTACTGCCATTTTCTTAATCTCCTATTTTATTGATTTTATGTCATGGCAATGATGGATGGCCCCCCTTTTCTCCACACCACCAGTTGACAACATGTGGATATTTCCCCTGCCGGGTATAAACATTCTGTTAATAATTCCCTGGAATTGCTCCACTACGATCGACTCTTTGTGACAGGGTACTTGACTTTATCGGCACTTTGTGAGCAATATATGATCGCTACCAAGTATAGTCCGTGGCTTGCTCCTTTGAGTTGCGGAGATAGAATACCCTAACCATGATAGTTAAACAAACCCTGATCAGGTAATCTTTCAGGGCTGGGATGGTACCCATAGTGATTACTCCAAACAGGCCAGCTTAATACTTCAAACGAAGTTTGTCAGGGCAGCCGGATCACAAAGGTCAATACTGTTTCCTTCCTCCCGGAAGTGGCGGTATCGTTTGGGTAAAGATATACATGCAGAAGAGACTCCGGTGATTATGATGATAGACGGCATTGACGGGGCTTTGGCATGCTGCTTTAGATTTTGGTGCCGGGAATAGATCTGTTCTCAATCTCCTAAAGATCAAACCAGTGACAAAGGGGGAGAAACATGACTATCCATCCGAATCTAGTGGCACCCAGGACAAGCGACGGGTTTCGGAAAACGGGGATTGACGTCATCGGTAACGTACCCTGGGGAACGCACATATGTCAGTTCTACCAGACCAGAAATGACTTACTGGATGTCTTGACCCCTTACTTCAAAGCAGGATTAGAAAACAATGAGTTCTGCATGTGGGTTACCTCGCCGCCTCTGGGAGTTGAGCAGGCAAAGAGGTCATTGAGGAGAGTAGTGTGTGATCTGGACGATCGCATTAAGAAAGGTCAGATAGAAATCCTGGACCACAGCCAGTGGTATATCAAATCAGGGAAGTTCGAAAGTGATAAGGTGCTGGCGAGTTGGGTCGAAAAAGAGAACCTCGCTGTAGACAGAGGGTTCGATGGAATTCGCCTTACCGGAAATAACGGTTGGCTCGAGGAGACAGAGTGGGGGAAATTCGTTGAATATGAAGCAGCGATAAACAATGTCATTGGCAAATACCGGATGCTGGCTATCTGCTCCTATTCCCTTAAAAAATGCGGAGCATCCGAACTCATTGATGTGGTCAACAACCATCAGTTCGCCCTGATCAGACGGCGAGGTGAGTGGATGACCATCGAAAACTCCGAACGTAGGCGGATGGGGGAGAGGCTGGAGGAATTGGCATGCGACCTTGGCGAGAGAGCCAAAGAACTCAGTTGTATGCATGGTATTGAAGACCTCATTCAAACCCCGGAAATCTCGCTGGAGGAGATTTTTCAGGGAGCTGTCGATCTCATTCCATCCGCTTGGCAATACTCTGAGATCACCAGTGCACAACTCACACTCAACGGTCAAACTTTCGCGACGCCGAGCTTCAGGGAGACTCCCTGGTGCCAGAGCGGCAGGGTGATTGTGCAAGGTGATCCGATCGGTACGTTGGAGGTCAGCTATGGGGAGGAAAGACCGATAGCGGCAGAGGGGCCTTTCTTGAGAGAGGAGAGAAACTTACTCAATGATGTCTGTGAACGGCTGGGACGTCTTATCGAGTATCGGCAAGTGGAAGTCAAATTGCAGGAAAAGGAATTATTTAATTTTGCCCTGTTTCAGCTCAACCCTTTGCCTTCAGTGGTTACTGATACCGAAGGAAGAGTTGTCAAAAGCAATCTGGCGAAAAAATACTTGAGTGACAGGATGCCCGATATCGGTGACTTGATGTATGTGGATTATGCTGCCAAACATGAGATCGACATGCGCGCGCAGCTGATGGAGTGTATCAACTTTCAAATAACAAAGGAATTCCCGGAGCAGAAGTATGGCAACAAATTCCTCTCAATAACCATGTATCCTGTCCCCCATGGAGCTGTCATAATGTCGAAGGATATCACCAATCAAAAGCAATTGGATATGGCCACGCGACGCAGGTTGGAGGTGGAAACGACCATCGCCCGCATTTCCTCTCGTTTCGCGGGTTTTTCCAATGTTGATGAGGCTATTACCGCTTCACTGGAGGACTTGGGTAAGCTCAGCAAGGTAAACAGGGCCTGTCTGTTTTTGTTACGCGAAGACGGGACCACAATGGATAATACTCATGAGTGGTGCGCCGAAGGTCTGCCCCCAATGAGAGAGAGTTTTCGCGGTATACCGTGTGAGCTGTTCTCATGGTGGATGAGACAATTGCGTGACGGTCAGGCCATACACATAGAAGACGTGTCAAAGATGCCCGACGAGGCAAAAATTGAAAAGCAAGTGCTGGAAAGTCAGCACATCGGATCGCTTCTGGCGCTGCCCCTGAATGTTGGGGCAGAACTGGCCGGGTTTGTGGGGGTCGTCAACGATTCTGTGAATAGAGCATCGAACGAGAATGATTTAGTAATTGTCCGTGTGTGTTCAGACGTCATCGGTAATGCTCTCGAGCGCAGGGAACTCGATAAACGCATCGAAATTGTCATAAAAGCATCCTTTGAAGCACAGGAGACAGAAAGAGAAAGAATATGTCTCGAAGTTCACGATGGGGTCACCCAAACCATGACTTCGGTCTTCCAGTACCTCCAGAGCATGGAGTCTTTCATGCCTGAGGGTAGCCAGGCCAGGCCATTGCTCCACAGAACAACCGCTTTAGCAAAGCAGGCTATCCAGGAATCGAGGAATATCGTAAACAACACACTTCAGCCCATGCTCCTCAAGGACCTTGGCCTAATGGCTACGCTACAAGAAGAGATACGTCAACTGGAGCGGGACAATAAATGGAAAGTGACTCTTGAAGCCAAGACTACAACACTTCCGGCTAACATTGAGACAGGGTTATACTGGATCATACACGAAGCTATCAACAACGCAAGAAAACACTCTAACAGCAATCGACTCCTTATCAGCATAACTTCAACAACCAGTGGGGTGGAGGCTGTGATAAGGGATTGGGGCATTGGCTTCGATCACACTTCTGACATCTACAGGAAACGTGGCACCGGGATATTCAGTATGTGTAAGCGAGCAGAGTTCCTGAGAGGAACCTGCAGTATCCAGAGTCAACCTGGGAATGGAACCACAATACACATAATATTGCCTTTATCAGGCAATACTATCAGGAGCAATCATGGATAAAATAAAGGTTATTATCGCAGATGATCATCTTGTGGTACGTGAGGGGATTCACAGGATATTGGATACAGCTTCGGATATCGAAGTAGTGGCAGAGGCGTTTGACGGCCTGGATGTTGTGGAGAAAGCGAACGAACTGCAACCTCACGTTGTCCTGATGGATATCCGCATGCCCGGCATGGATGGTATAGAGGCCACGCGACGCATTAAAAGCCAGTCATCTTCCACATCAGTCATCATACTGACCGCATACGATAACGAATCCTATATGGTGAATGCGATCAGGGCGGGCGCCGGGGGTTATCTACTGAAAGACACTACAAGGGACCTCCTTATCCACACTATCCGGGCAGTTCACAGCGGAGGCATGCTGGTGAAGAGCAGTCTGTTGCGAGAGGCCATGCTGAGCCCGGACCATGGTGATCATCGATCTAAATCGAAATCGACTGAAACCCCAAGATCTTTTGGGCTGACATCGAGAGAAAATGAAGTGTTGGCGCTGATGATAAGAGGGAAAAGCAATAAGGAGATCGGGCGCGACCTCTCGATCGCCGAGGATACTGCCAAGAAACATGTCCAGACCATCATGATGAAAATGCAAGTCTCAGACAGAACCCAGGCAGCGGTTAAGGCGGTGCGGACCGGCTTTTTCGATCCCTTACCGGATGAGGCACTGTGAGGTCGCCAAAGTTTCATTTCAAAGGCTGAGACCGGGAACTCGTTCGCAACCCCCGCTGCCCATCAAGCACGATCGGTTAGCGCCGCTTCTCCATCCCGGCAAGTTGGACTCTGACCCTACAAGTGGATTCTGCCAACTTGTCCCATTGCTCCATGAGTTGCTGATACTCAGGCTTATCAGGGTTCAGAGACTTCAACTGGTCAGTCACCGCTTGCTCTTGTTCGATGGACCAGTTAAGCAATGCGTCCAAGCCATGCAGCCCGTTTAGCTTCATGTTGGATTTTGGCTTTCCATGTATGGGGTACACCGAGGATGACGGAGCGGCTTTTCCATTGTTCTCACCGGGGATTCCACAGGTTCCTCTGTGCCTGCGTCCGCATTTGTGACACTGCTTGATCATAAACTCCCTACCTCCCATCTCCAAGTGTTCTGCTGGTAAATATAAGTCTTCATGCACTAACTTCTGGCTTCCATATGCCTTAGTGGTACATCCGGGTGTAAGTTCAAAGCCGGCCCGGATAGATCGATCTGCAACTCCCCCGATGATCAATTCTGCGCAGTCGCCCTACTACAGGTACGGTTGTCCATAATTGAGAATAGCATTGGATGGTAAACATATCAGTCAAAAGGGGGTAAACGGAAGTCAAGAAACGGTAAAGGTTTGAGAAACGACAGAAAGGGTCGTTAGGAGATTACGGAGGCTTTGTTGCACTATTCGGCCCAATAGAGCCAAAGAGTGTAGTATCCTTTCTTCTTCCTTTGGAATTATGTTATCGGGTGTGTTT
>JABMQN010000010.1 GCA_013203045.1 Chloroflexota bacterium | reverse complement strand
GCGAGGCACCCACCAATCTCATGCCTCCTTTCAAATACTCCCACATTCATACCGCCGTACTTGGTAAGGTACATAGCGAGGAACAACCCCTTCGTTCCTCCACCGATTATCACCGCATCAAATGTTTCATCAGCCATTGCAACCTCCTTGATCTAGGAAATATCTTCACGTACCATTCCCGCGGAGCATCTGATGGTCCTGCGTACTTGCACAGGTGGGGAAAACGGATACCCCACTTGGGTTTTCATCAGGAGACCATATGAAGATAGCGTGGGGCGGGTACTCCACGCTATCGCGCAACCGTGCTTCTTAAGGCGCGAACTAGGTGAAGGCCTGTTCCGTTCTTTCAATAATGCTGTCTTGAGTGTTCTCTGCCAAATCAATAAAGTGAGCGCTATACCCGGCTACCCTCACGATAAGATCAGAGTATTCCTCCGGCTGCGCCTTCGCCTCCCGGAGCACTTCGCTGCTGACTACGTTGAATTGAATATGAGGGATATTCTTTGAATGCCATACCTTGAGATAATCGGAAAAGATCTTACGATTATCACCCTCCAGATATTCGGACATGAATCGCTGGTTAAACAACTCTGTATGCATGAAAGGAACCTTGCCTACTGAGTTCAGCACGGCCGTGGGGCCATCATTATCTGATCCTGCCATTGGTGAACGAGTGCCGTCAGCCAACGGTGTGGAGGCCTTTCTTCCATCCGGGCCAGCCCCGGAAATTAAACCCATCATGGTATAACCGGTGGCCGTACTCGAATCTATCCCAAAGCGACAACCCCAGCCGTCCTTGAAAGCGCTTATCGTTTCGTCCATGCCAACGAGGAGCTTGACCGCCCAGTCATCAGCATAGTCGTCATCGTTGCCATGCTTTGGAGCGTTAAGGAAATCCTGACGCATCACCTCGTTCCCCTCCCAGTTAGATTGCAGCACCGTTACCAACTCCTCCATAGTGTACTTCTTCTCATCGAAGATAAGCTTCTGGATAGCTGCAAGGGAGTCAGACGCATTGATTGCCGCATAGACAATGAGGCTTGGCCAGGTATCGTCTTCTTTGTTGAAACGCAACAGGTCTATTCCCCGCTTGAGCGTTACATCATTCAAGAGGGAGTTGGCCGGGTCCGGCTTGTGATCCATCAATACCTGCTGGGCGATATTCCAGGAAACCTGCCCGATCCTGGCATAGTACTTAACTCGCTCCAGAAAAGCTTCCAGCAACTCATCTGCCGACTGCATCTCGGTCGCTTTCTTACCTGCAGGATAAACGATATGCCCTGCTCTAGACTCCTGGTCGTTCCGGTGCAGCACATCTTCCAGGACCATGGCGGAATTAAGGGTTCCGACATTGACCAGGCCAGTGCATATCTGGGTCGTGCCTATGATGTTATAAGCGACACACCCGATAGGCCGCGCTTTCTTGGCATCTTCCGGAGAATAGCCTCTGGTCAGCGCCCACTTTTCCAGAAGATCTTCGCTGAAGAAAGAGGGATGGCCTAGACCGGTTCGCACCAGGTTAATGGCCGTTTCCATTACCTCGGGTGCGATGTTTGGGTGGTAGCGTAGCGCCATCGGGGGCTGTGTCAGGCGCAAATAGGCCAGGGCTTCCATTACGATGCAGCTTAAATCATTGGAGGCGTCTTTCCCATCCGGAGTAGTGCCGCAAATATTGGCCGTATATAAAGTACCGGAACCCGATATACCCGCGAACTTTAACGGCCACTCCACAGGGCACCCGATTTCCTGAATCTTCATGAAGAGACACTCTACCAGTTCAAGTGCATCTTCTCTCTTGATCCGGCCCGCTTTCATGTCAGCTTCATAATATGGCCACCATATCTGGTCAAACCTGGCGCCACTGGCGACTCCCCACCTGGCGAAGTAATGCACCGTTACCTCGACGGTCCAGTAGAACTGGAGGCTTTCCTGGAAGGTACGTGGCGGATTGGCAGGAACATGTTGCAGAACCTCTGCCATCTCTTCCAGTTCTTTCCTGCGCTTATCATCTTTCTCCACCGCAGCTTGCTCTCTGGCCAGTGCAGACAGTCTCTCCCCGTAACGAATGATCGCTTTGCCGCTTCGCACCATCGCCTGCCAGTTGTTCTTTTTCTCAATATACTCGCCCGGGTCCATCTCCGTGACCTTCTCATCCAGATCCTTCAGGCTGGCCTCAGCCGAGGCAATCCTGGCAGCCAATCCATCTCTGTATAAAACGTCCCAATCCCAGGATGGAGCGACTAACCCTGCCTCCCAGGTGTTGGTGATCAAGGTCCCGTGACTCAGAATTACAGGCGCTATTTCTTCGGGCAGTGAGGACTTGATCATGCCTACTATGCTTCTTTCCTTCCAATAGGGGCAGATATCTTCAACGATTTCTCGCCTTTCCTCGTCGGTTACAATCTCAGCGAACCCTCCCGTTGTGACCGCTTCCGGCATCCAGTCCACATTGGTTTCCGGGTACCATCTGACTTTTTCAGCTCCGCCGTTGGGATCGCCCACAATGAGCTCGCCATCCTTTATGAAAATGGACATCTCATCACACAGCTTTTCAACCATTCGGGCATACTGCAACACGATTGGTTGACCTTCGGTTTCCCGAAAGGCCGCGGTTGCAAGCCGGGCTCTATTCATATCAATTCTGACTCCCGGACGAAAATGACATACTGGCAGACCGATAGCCTCGTTCTCCAGTTCGTTATCAGATACTGAAGCTTTCCAACATAATGCATCTCTCAGCTTCTTGGTACGCAACGTGGACCCAAACCCCCAATCAAAGGGAACGGTCCTTTTGACGCTCTCCTCCATGGAAATCCTTTCCGGTTCTGATGTTGTGGTCATTGACTTTTACCTCCTTATGTGGCTGGCTCCCTTCAGAGCCCTCATACTATTGACAGACATGAAGCTTAAACCTCATACCTAAAAACAGTACAGAATATGCTATAGCCAGCAAACATATTTGAAATCCGATATTTCATAGTGCATATAATCCCTAATGTGTTTGGCCAGGGCATTGTCAACCTCGACGTGGCGAGGAACCAGTTGCTTCTGGCCGGTGGATGGTTTGAGGTAGATATCGTGGTTGGCTCTGGAACGTAATTAGGACGCATCCAGCTTGCGTTAGTTGCCGAATTAGTTCCCTGCGTTTCATATGGCGATCATTTTGGT
>JABMQN010000177.1 GCA_013203045.1 Chloroflexota bacterium | reverse complement strand
TTTGTTGATGAAATCGATGCCGTCGGACGGCATCGTGGGGCTGGGCTTGGTGGCGGGCACGACGAGAGGGAACAGACGCTTAATCAGATTCTTTCTGAAATGGATGGGTTCGAAACAAATGCCAACGTAATTGTTCTTGCTGCTACGAATAGACCAGATGTTCTTGACCCTGCGCTTCTGCGACCGGGCCGATTTGATAGACGTGTTGTTCTTGACCTTCCTGACATAAATGGTCGCAAAGCGATTCTCGAGGTACATTCGAAGGGCAAGCCTCTGAGTCCGAAGGCTGATCTGGAAGTTATTGCCAAGGAGACTCCAGGGTTTAGCGGAGCCGACCTTTCCAATCTGGTTAATGAAGCAGCTATTTTAGCCACCCGAAGAGACAAAAAGGAAATTGAACTTGGCGAGTTCGAAGAGTCTATTGATCGTGTTATTGCAGGCCCAGAGAGGAAGAGCCGGGTGATGACAGCCGAAGATAAGAAAATCACGGCGTATCACGAGGCCGGCCATGCTCTAGTTGCTCGCAGCTTGCCAAATGCTGATCAGGTACACAAGATTTCGATAGTAGCACGAGGTATGATGTTGGGTTATACGCGGCAATTGCCAGCCGAAGATCGATATACTACGTCACGATCTCAGTTCAATGATAGGCTAGCTACATTGCTTGGCGGACATGTAGCAGAGGAAGTGATATTTAGCGATACGACCACTGGAGCAAGCAATGACCTGGAGCGTGCGACACAGATAGCCAGAACCATGATCATGCGTTATGGGATGAGTAACAGGTCCAAGTATGAAGAGGTACCAATCAGTACAGTGCTGGAAGAGGCTCGCGCGGGGAATGTCGAATACTTCGAAGTGTATGGCAATGACCTTTTATTAAAACTGAAAGATGGTCGCATTTTTCAATCAAGAAAAGAGGATAGCCCGAGCTTGGTTGATCTGCTACACGATAATGATATAGATACAGAAAAGCTAGGTATCAAAGTGTATGTCAAGGACTATAGGAGCTTGGGAAGTTTGGGACTCCGGGTTTATGGAAAGAGAGAAGAGATGGTCTTTCTTGGGAGAGAAATCTCGGAACAGCGCGACTATGGTGACAAAATAGCCGACGCGATTGACCAGGAAGTTCATGGTCTGATCGAACAGGCGTACAATCAGGCGAAGGATATACTCACGGAAAACAGGGCCAAGCTAGTTCATATCGCCGAACAGTTAATGGAGAACGAAACCATCGAGGGTGAGGCCCTTGCGGCTCTCTTTGATTCAGAGGTGCCTGTATCAGAGAAAAAAACTGAAAAAACAGTAATCCCAGTAACTAGTTCTGAAATCACTGAGAATCAACCCCAAAAAACAAAGCATAAAAAACTCCCGGGTGATTCACCTCCAAAACCTTTGCAAGCGTAGATGCTAATGGGATAGTCCCATAACCAGTTCTGATATCCTCTTTATCTTCGGACCAACTGTTGAGAAGCTATTTCCCTATGCAAAACTGACTGAAGATAGTCTCCAACAGATCCTCTGTAACCGTTTCCCCTGTGATCTCGCCCAATGCGTTGAGCGCTGCGGTGAGGTCAATGGTCGCGAAATCATCCGGCATGTCAGCCTCCAGACTTGCTTGAACTTCAGCTAGATGGTTTGCTGCTCTCTGAAGTGCTTCCTTATGACGGATGTTGGTTACAAAAAAAGCATCGGAAGAAGTGACTTTTCCCCCAAGAGCAATGTCTACCATTTTGGATTCAAATTCGTTAATGCCATCACCGGTTAGGGTGGAGGTCCGGATAATAGGCCATGTTAGATCGCCGAGACTAGCTATGGTGGTGAGGTCTGATTTGTTGGCAGCCACAAGAACCGTTTTACATTCCAGGAGATAGATAATCTCCGTATCCTCTTCGTTGAGCGGTTGGCTTGTATCGAGAACAAGGAGAATCAGCTCCGCATGCTCGATGGCTTTACAGCTTCTTTCTATACCGAGAGTCTCTACAGGATCAGCACTCTTGACAATACCCGCAGTGTCGACGAGAACGAAAGGCACGCCTTTTAGGTTGACTATCTCTTCGAGCGTGTCCCTCGTGGTACCTGGGATTGGAGTAACGATGGCGCGGCTCTCTCGTAACAGGCGGTTCAAAAGGCTGGACTTCCCTACGTTGGGTCGCCCAACAATGGCAGTACGAATGCCATGGCGATAGATCATACCGGCATCGGCTGTGTCAATGAGGTTGGTCAGTTTCGCCCGGGCGTCTTGGACTGGTCCGATGGCATTCTGTTCTTCGACCTCGTCTTCGGGAAAATCGATACGGGCAGTGAGATAAGCAAGTACTGAGAGCAGTTCACTGCGAAGGGATCGGATTTGTCCAGAGAGTCTTCCTTCCAATCCTTCGACTGCGAGACGGAGGCTGGCGTGTGTTTTTGATTGAATGATGTCAAGAACGGATTCCGCTTGAGAGAGGTCGATCCTGCCATTAAGAAAGGCTCTCAATGTGAATTCCCCCGGCTCCGCAAGTCTGGCTCCACCCTTCAATACAAGTGCCAGTATCTGCTGCAATGGGACTATTCCTCCATGGCAATTGATTTCGACAATGTCTTCTCGGGTGTAGGTATGAGGGGATGCCATGAAGGAGACGAGAACCTCATCGATAATCTCAGCGGATTCAGGATCAAGAATGTGCCCATAGATTATTCGGTGGTTTGAGAGTGTCTTATCGAAGAGGTTTTGCGCAATGGAACGAGCATCTGGCCCGCTCATACGAACAATGCCAATACCGCCTTCCCCGATGGGAGTGGAAATAGCTGCGATGGTATCCTGATACATAGCGACTTTCTGCGGTAGTAAGTATATCTCTTGAAGAGATGATCGACAAGGGTTGCTTTCCTTGACCTTGTATAATTTGATAATGTAGGCTAAGTACGATTCGATTGGGAAGTAGAAAAAATGACACCACACGAAGAACAGAAAATTATACAGTGGAGTAGAAATCTATCAAACGATGTGCACCTCAAAGTGTGGCTGACACATGACAAGAGAAGTGATAAATTAAGGATGTTCTGTAATGAGCTATCGGGCCTGGTGAGGAAAATTCACGTTGAAGAGAATTGGAAGGAAAGTGCCGAACCCCCACATATCGAAGTGAGTAAGAATTTACAGTATTTCGCAGTTCCGGCTGATCACGAACTTGGTCCATTTCTGGAAGCACTAACGTTCAAAGCTGATAACTTCGCGCTTTTACCTAAAGTGATAAAGGATAAGATTGGTGGGATAGACAAGTCGATTTCACTAAGGCTTTTTATTTCACAAAACTGTGCACATTGTCCGAGAAGCGTACGAGACCTCATCCGTTTGACAATAGCAAATGAATTGATAAACCTGGAAATAATTGATGGAACGCTTTTCTGGGAACTCGCTCAAGTAGAGGATATTCAATGCTTGCCAACTGTTCTGTTCGGTGATGAATTTCGTTGGTCTGGTGTGACACCGTTGGAGGATATTGTTGAGGTCTTGTTAAATCGCGATCCTTCTGAATTTAGTATTTCTGCGATTGAGCGGATGCTGGAAGAAGGGAATGCCATTAGGATTGCACGTATGATGATTGAGAGCGAAGTGGTATTTCCTGAGGTTGTTGAGCTTATGACAGATGATAGGTTCATCATACGTCTCGGAGCAATGGCAGCAATGGAAAAAGTTGTGGAAAAAAATAGAGAATTGGCCTCGAAAGCAGTGATGCCTCTTTGGGCGAATTTCGAAAAGGTGATCGAACCGATGCAAATAGATATACTGTATTTTATGGGAGATGCGGGAGTTACAGAAAACATTCCATTACTGGAATCAGTGACAAGTGGCAATTACCGCGAACATGTAAAGGAAGCTGCAAAAGAGGCTATCGATAGCATTAAGAACAGGTGCTGATCGAATTGAGTAAGGTGATATCAAGTGGGCATTGCATATTTCGAAGATATTGAGCTTGGGGAAAAAGAATCTGTTGGTAATTACGCCGTAACTAAAGAGGACATAATTGAGTTTGCCCGGAAGTATGATCCCTTACCGATACATTTGGACGAAGAAGCTGCAAAGGCATCCCCTCATGGCGGTCTTATCGCAAGTGCCTGCTTGACGATGTCCCTCAGTGCCCTGCTACTCAATCAACGCTCCAAAAAAATCGCGATTATCGCTGGAGGCGGTTGGGACGATGTACGCTTTCCCACCCCGGTACGGCCAGGAGATACCCTTTCTGTTGACCTTGAATGTGTGGAACGCAGGGAATCCAAAAGCAAGCCGGATAGGGGTGTGGTGCGTTATAAAATCAGGATGAAAAACCAGGTGGATGAAGCCGTTCTTACCTACAAAACGACGATCGTTGTTAGTAGATGGCATGATTGCTAGCCATTAAAATTACCTATAAACCATAAGGATCGGCTTGCGTGACTTACTCGGTCAACACCACTTTCGCCATATTTTGGTGTTTAATACGGGAAAATCCATGATAATTGCTGATTTTCCTTGACTATTGGGATATATGTTGTGTAATATGTGGGAAATCTTATTGTGAATCATCAGTACTCAGAAGAGAAGTTAATTACTGTTAAAGGATTATAATCTTGGCATTGTCGCATGTTGTTAGCAGACAGGATCGGGCGGGACGGCGATGAAGATTGCTGTGTATGTCACAATGCTAGCTATGGTGGGGCCAATTATTGCGCTATTTGCCGCATGTGGTGGGGGTGGGGAGGATGATCCCACGCAAACGCAACCACAGGAGACGGAAGAGAACGTAGGGCCTGTGACGATTACCATTGGTAATTTTACTGACAAAACCGGTGTAGCCTCTGGAGCCTTGGGTGTCGTTGATATGGCGTTGGAGGACATAGTAGGATACTACAATGAGCAGAATCTTATTCCAGGAGTTAAACTGGAAATAATTACCTATGACGGACAATGGAGAGAAGCTGAACATATACCGGGTTATGAGAGCCTTAGGCAACAGGGTGCAGATTTAATTTGGACACCCGATCCTCCTGCTGTTGAAACACTTAAACCTATTGTGGATAAAGACGAGTTTATGCTTTTCGCAGCTACTGCCAACGTTGATTTGAAAGAATTGGATGGTGGACACGTATTTAGTCTGGGAATAACTCCGGAGTATGAGGCTTATACCCTGTTGAAGTGGATCGCAGAAAACGATCCTGATTTTCCAAAGGGCCGACCGGCCAAGATCGGTGGAGCTGCCTGGTTAGATGGTTACAGCAAAATCTGGTATGAAGCAATCGAGAACTATGCTGACGCTCATCCTGACCAATATGAATGGGTGTGTGGATACCTGAGTGAATTTACGTTTGTTTGGGATACTGAAGTTGAGGGGCTGAAGGATTGCGACTACCTTTACGTACCCGCGCCCATGCATATGTTCGCCAGACAATATAGAGATGCTGGTCACACAGCGAAGTTCATTGGTACTGACGTTCAAGTGGCATTTCTTGGATCTATCGACAATGCAGGTCTTTGGAATGAAATTGATGGATCGCTATTCATTAGAGCATCACAGTGGTTCAACGAAAAAGGCGCGATAATAAATTTAGCTAACCAGCTTCTAATTGAGAATCATCCTGATACAGCGGAAGAAACACGCCGAGTTGGTTCCGGATACCTTTCAATCCAACAAGAGTATATGATGCTGGAAATCATTAGAAATGCAGTAGAAACAGAGGGCCCTGAAAATTTCGATTCGCAAGCCTTATATAATGCGGCAACTTCATTTTCATTTTCGCTGGATGGAATTAAAGAATTTGCCACCTTTGATGAAAACAAACGCTATGCTCAGAACTATTATGGGATATATGAAATAGATGCTGCTCAGAAAGATTTGTTCAGGGTTGATCCGGAGTGGTGTGATCAAGTATTTAGTCCATGAATCGGTGACTGCCCCCAAAAGGCTGCGGAGATGCGGCCATGAATGTAGTTTATAAAGAAGAAAACGCCTCTCTTATCCAATCTCTGAAAAAAAACAGGTCACCAGAGAACATCCACGAAACCGTAGTAAAATTCTACGACCGTATTTCCAACAGAATCGTTGCAGATAACCAACTCAATATTGCGTGTGAGAGAGGCTGTTGCTATTGCTGCTATCTCAGAGTTGAGGTACGAGCCCACGAGGTATTCACTATTGCTCGTTTCATACATGAGAAACGTTCAGAACAAGAGATGGAAATATTGACAAATAAGTTGCGCAGCACCGTAAATGCTATTGGCGGGCTTACTCGTGAGGAACACTTTGCCAGGAATATTGAGTGTTCCTTGTTATTGGATGGAGAATGTTCGGTGTATTCTGTACGACCGTCGCTGTGTCACAAGCACCATTCGATGGATGCTGATCGGTGCCGACGCTCATTTCAGAATCCCAGTGATGTGAGCATACCGCCGGTAGGGCATCCCCTGATTATTCAGTCAACAAGAGCTGCGATTTTGGGGTTCAGCGACGCGCTAGACAAAGTGGGGCTTGATAGTACCCTGTATGAGTTAAACGCTTCTCTACTGGCTGCACTCGATCATCCGGAGTATGGGAAAAAATGGCGGAAAGGCAAAAAGGCATTCCCGCGGTCAGCAGAAGCCAAGCCTCGGTTGGTAGAAGGTTCTTTACGATCGTCCTCTATTCTACGCTGAACTACTTTTGAAGGTACTGCATATGGAAAAGGAGAGCAGTTCTCCGCGAATCGAAAACTTTGCTTGGGGCAGGTTGGAAATCGATGCTTGATTGATTTGCCGTTCTCTCCAAATGTGACCAGTCGGGTTTCCTACTGCTATAATAGACTGAATTTTGTGCTGTGGTATCGGCTTGGAGGATAATCATGGGCAGGCTCATCCTAAGTTTCTTTACGGTATTTTTTGTGTTGTTATCTTCGATTGCGTGTGGAGGAGGTGGTGGAGATGATAGCGACTTGGAGGTGACATCAGTCCCAACGGAAGGATCGAAGGAAACTCCCACACAATCAGCAACAATTGAGAAAGAGCCTCAGGCCAGCGTAATAGATGATCCCGAACTTCTAGCGCTCCTAAATCCAGAGCCGATTCCCGAGCGTCAGCCAACCAATTTTGATCTCATCGACGACGCATTCGAAAGCGGTGATATCTCTGAATATCAGGCAATGGGTTTGCGGCTCATTGGCGGTTATGAACCGGAGAAACTGCCGTCAGAATTCCAAAGCGAAGTCTTCATGCCAAGAAGCAACTTTCAACTGGCGGTCAAGTGGCTCAATGAAAACTGGGATACTTTGGATCCTGCTGCTCAAGCCGAGTTATTGCCCTACCATGTCCTGCCTGATGATCCGAGAAGTTATGCCAACCAACCGGATACTCACGCCGGTGTACAATTTCAATTTGTGAATTATACCACAGCCTGTGATTCAAGCACTCCGTGGACTTCCATTACAGCTACCGTACCTGGCAATCCGGATGCCATCCCGGCGATACCGGAGCGAAACGCTCTTATTCACTATTGTCGAGGAGACGCGACAGGTGAACAACAAGCGGAATGGATTCGCGATGCCTTTATTCAAGCGTATCATAACCATTCCGAGCTTATGGATACGGAGCTTGATGAGGATGTCTATATATTTATTGAACCGATGACGGAATATGGCCATGAGGACATGCTGAATGTAGACGGCACCCGCCGATCAGTGATTGGCATTCGCCATGGCCTGGACGAACGATACACCAAAACCACCACTGCCCACGAGTTATTCCATTCTTTCCAGGAGATGTTCGGAATGCGCTATCGCACCACCGAGCAAATTTGGCTGGCGGAGACCACTGCTGTTTGGTCGGAACACTTTGTGTATCCGGACTGGAATAGCGAGCATCTCTATCTGAACGGCTTTTTCGAGGACTTGGACAGGAAGATGGTTGGGGATGATGGTAATCGCGAGTATCATGCCTATCCCTGGTATCTCTTCCTTACCCAGTGGCTCGGCTACGATGAGGTGATTAAAGAGATCTGGGAAACTCAGGAACGACGAACCGTACGTGAAGCCATTATGGATCACGAATACTGGGATGTGGCTTTCCACGAATTCGCCCGATGGAACTGGAATCAGGAACCGGTCCAACACTTTGAGGATAATCCGGAATTCCCCGGAGACCCGATAGGCACTGAGTCATATCGGTTTTACGTAGTCCTGCCCGATGAAGAGGAGGAAGTCCCGGTCATTTTGGAAGGGCTCTCGATGTTCTATTATTCGATGGTTATAGATGATTTTGTAGAGCGGGTGGAGATACGTTTCGAAGGCGAAGGAAATAATCAGCATCGTCGGCAGGCGTTGGTTCGCGTAGATGGCACTTGGCATTTGGAAGACTGGACCAATATGGAGGAGCGGGTCTTCTGCCGTAACTGGGAACATGAGGAAGTGGAAGCCATCGTGCTTATCTATTCCAATTCCAGTTGGGATGAAATCATCAGTGAAAACTTCACCATAGATACCACCGGGTTCTGCGAAGCACAATGGCGCGGCTATACCAAAGTCACCTCGCAATATAAATTCTCCGAGGCCGGAACGGAGCTGACTATCAGTGGCGACTATACGGTGCACACTGTCAAACGACGCTGGGAGTTCGTTACTAATGATCTCCTTGTTCAGGATGAAGAGGGGAACTTCAAAGTTGAGTCATTATTTGCCACCTACGAGAGCGACCGAACTGAAGAGGTTAACTATGAGCGGGAATGCAGTTTGTTGTGGGAGAAAGACCGGGAGACTGTTTGGGGATCGGTTCACCTCGACTATACCAATGAGGATTGGCAGCCCACGCGTTTCAAGGTGGTGTTCAATGACGAAGATGAGCCAATTGTCCTCATATTAAATCCCTCTGCCAGTTCGGAGGACTACTGGATCACTCGGCGTATCAACAAAGAGAAGTTGGACCAGAGCTGTATCTTCGCTTGGAAGAGATCGCATTGGACCGATAAACAACTGCGATACGATAAAAAAGCCGGCTATCACAAAAACCAGAGTATCGAGATCGATGAGATGCCTGTGGACCAAATATCCGGGGTAATCAATGTGCCCCTGGAGATCGACTGTGATATCTGTTGGGTCACAATAGAATACGACTATTCCTATCGATAGAACATCTTAAATAGGAGTATGTGATAATTGACAAATTCTTGGGACAAGTGTAGCCTGTTGAGGGAAAAGGTTGTTCTTAAGAGGTAACGCTAATATAAACAATAAACGAGGAGGTATCTAAATGAAGGTTTTGGTGACTTACATGTCGCAATCGGGAAATACCAAGAAAGTGGCGGAGGCCATGTTTGATGCGATACAGGTCGAAAAGGAGATCAAGGAGCTTTCTGAGATCGAGAGCGTCGATGGTTATGATTTACTTTTAGTCGGCTTCCCTATCCAGGCGTTCGGGCCTGCCGAGAAAGCGAAACAGTTCATGGCGCAAAATGTAAATGGTAAAAAAGTGGCCTTGTTTACTACTCATGCTTCTCCGGAGGACTCAGAAGATCTACCACCCTGGCTGGAAGCATGCAAGAAAGCAGCCGCCGGCGCTGAGATAGTCGGGTTTTTCAATTGTCAGGGCGAGCTGGCGCCGGACATCATGGAAATGCTCAAGAGTAGTGATGATCCTAAGCTTAAGTCTTTTGGGGAACTGGGGCCAACTACAAAGGGGCAACCCGATGCTTCACGCATTGAACGTGCTCGTGTGTTTGCAAAAGAAATGACTGCATAGTCTGTGTCTTGACGAGATATGGAAAAGTACAGCTCTGATGATTTGTTAAAAGTGGCAGAGGCATCGCCAGAGGCTATCGCCACGCACGATAAACAAGCCTGGCTATCGCTATTTTCGGAACAGGGTATTATCGAAGATCCAGTTGGTATAGCTCCTTTTCGACGTGTGAAAAGTGGTGGGGATGATGATCCACTGGAGCGTTTTTATGAGACATTCATCGCACCTAATGAAATCAAGCTAAATGTATCTCGGAACATCGTAGCGGGTAATGCCGTTGTGCGGGATGTGAATATAGAAATCAAGTCATCCACCGGATTGACTATCAATGTGCCGACCTACGTTCTGTATGAGCTTGTTGAAGAAGACGGAAACCTCAAGGTCGCAAGGCTGGCTGCACATTGGGAATTGTTTAGTATGGTCAAGCGGGTGATTTCCCGGGGATGGCCAGGACTCAAGATGATGACGGTGCTTGGTTTCAGGATGCTCAAGATTCAGGGGATTGGTGGTGTGTGGGGTTATATGAAAGGATTCTTCGGGATCGGACGGAGTGGAAAAAATAGTGTCTTGAGCTTTGTAGAAGCTCTGAACTCAAAGAATACAGAGCGATTGGTGGGCCTGTTCACTTCAGACAATAGTGGCATCGAGTATCCCTTTGGTGATGAAAGTGTCAAACCTGATTCATTTGTCAGCTCTGCAAACGGAAGTATCTCAGTATCGGATTTGATATCTGCCGGGATGGTTACAGGATTTCGATTTGAAGTGAAGGGGCAAGAATCAGAAAACAGTGGGATCGGGCTATTCAAGTTTGATTCGAAAACCAGAAAAATTAAAAGCGCCCGGTTCTACTTTTAATATTGGGGGGAAACCACTAAAGAGAGACGTGATGGAGATTGATATAAATTATTGCGCTCAGTGAAACTTCAAACCAAAAGCCGCCAGTTTGGCGGAAGAGTTGAAGCAAGCTTTTGGGGTGGATGCAGTACTGGTGCCTGGAAGCGGTGGTGTTTTCGATGTTACTGTAGATGGTAAGCTGGTGTATTCTAAATCTGAGATTGGCCGTTTCCCCAGTCCAGGTGAAGTTGTGAAAATAATGAAGGAATAGCATTCTTTGAAAATGTAAGTATGGGTAGTTTACAGTCGATATTGCTTATGGGACCAACAGGCTCCGGTAAAACCCCATTGGGGAAGTTTTGTGAGGCGAACGGCGTGAGGGAGAAGAAATGCGCTCATTTCGATTTTGGGAAAAACCTTCGAAGGATTGCTGATAACGGATTCGAATCATCGCTTCTGACTAAAAACGATCTAACCGTAGTTAAGGAATCATTAAAGACCGGATCGCTGTTGGAAAATGAAAACTTCCACATTGCTCGAAAAATACTGCAGGGGTTCATCGAAGAAACTAATTTCAAAGTTAGCGATCTGCTCCTGTTGAACGGTATGCCCAGACATATAGGCCAGGCAAACGATATGGATGGGTTGGTGGAGATGGTGATGGTGCTGTGTCTCAAGTGCTCGCCGGAAGTAATTCACGAAAGAATAAAAAATAATTCAGGCGGTGATAGAGTTCAAAGGATAGATGATTCGGTCGAAGAGATCGAAAGGAAGATTAAAATATTCGATGAACGAACTCTGCCATTATTGGATTACTATCGCAGGAAAGGCGTTATGGTTGAGGTAAAGGAGGTAGCGGTTAGCACCACTGCGGAAGAGATGCATAAGTGGCTGAGCGTTTTTAGGTAAAGGCCCGGACATGAAGGCAAGAGAACGTTCTTAATTTGACATTCCCTCCTTACGATGCCGGAAGGATGTAAAAAAGAAGAAACTCTGATTGTGTCATTCCCGTGAAAACGGGAATCCAGAGGAGTGGGGGAGGACTGGATTCCGGGTCTCGGAGACTGCGTCATAATGTCATCGCGAGGAGTCGCAGACGACGCGGCGATCTCCCAATTGCGAGGAGATTGCTTCGTTTAGACTCGCAATGACATGGCAAAATCGGTGGTAATTTATAACTCCGGCAACTAAATATGATTCAAATCAGGCTTTTGCATAGCGCACTAAATCGTGGTCAAAAAATCGTGAAATTTTGTTAGCTTTCCGCTGAAGTCTCCTCATATAGGATCTC
>JABMQN010000176.1 GCA_013203045.1 Chloroflexota bacterium | reverse complement strand
GTTAGAGCGCTTGCTTCACACGCAAGAGGTCACTGGTTCAAGTCCAGTATCGCCCACCATCCAAAAAACAACACCGGTTTGAACCTACCGATTTAGAACAAATAAAAGTGTTTCTTCTGCCCAGTAATCTGATAATACTTGGTGAAGCCGATGGGTTGGTTGCAGCCCAATCTCCCTTGACACAAACTCTCTTCCAGCATCAGAAATCTCATTGCATATGTTCCATAGTTCGTTCTCTTCGGCATTCATTTCGATCTGGTAACTGCGATCTTTTCCCCTGAAATCCTCGCTTTTTGAAAGGATTATCAGTTCAGGTATGTAGTTGTATTTTGCCTTTGTCGAAACAGCGGCTTCCCCTACCGAATTGGTCCAAGTATCCCACTTATTTAGAGCTTCTTGCCAGTATTCCATCGTACTACTACCGTTATGCCAATCTATTTCTTGTTTGCGATCGCTCTGGCGGTCGCCTGCAATGAGTCGGGTAGTTTTCCTCCTCATTTTTAAGAGCTAATCTGGTATAAGAAAAGCGAGTAACTCGAATGGTACGTGATTTCGTCTAGGTCTGTGTAATTTGCTCTGATATTATCCGAGAACTCAGAGTACGAACTATGAAATTCTTTATGGGAATACCTGTCGAGTGTCGAGTAATACTTGTTCTCTGTTTGCTCACAGATCCATGCAAACGTTGTTTTTCGCTCGAAAGTGAAATCTGAACTTGAAGAAGCTGAAAAGCCTTATTGTGACAATGCAGGTTGGTCATGAATTCCCGCGTTGGCACCCGGCTGTGGTCAAGATAGCCGGGGAACCAACGTCCCCAGATATGCTCTGACTCTTGATCTAGAACCCTGATGTAGATGGCAAAATAACCGCCGGGAATCAGTATTCTCTCAACCTCAGCTACAGTCACGCGTATTGGCAGGTGGTGAATTGAATGCTGTCACCAAGGATACACTTTGTGCAGGTAGCCCCGTGTCGTCTGCTGAGGCAAGGACCCAATTAATAGAGGGCTTCAACCCGTCCGTCCAGAGTTTTGCAGTCTCCAACATGCCGGGACTGATATCAATTCCATGTGCTTCCTTCACCACAACAGCAGATGACTGAAAGGCTTTTATCAATGGGATGAGATAACGTCCCGTCCCAGAACCGAGGTCGCAGATGCTTTGCGTGGTTCCAGGAATGGTTTCAATGAGAAAACCTATTGGTGCTTTATCAAGCGTTCGGTAATGATTGTATTTTGTCGCGAGATGATCGAAATGCTCGCGAGCTATCCATTATTCCTTCATGACGTGCTATTCTACCAGATATACCTCCATTTTGCACGAGAACTGCCAACGCCCGAGATCAGGCAAAAGTGTCCCAATACTACACAACTGCTATTTAACAGTCAACAAGATTTGTGGATTGACCAATACTGAAGTGTGGTATACAGTCGCGCACTATGGAAAATATTACAAGCGAGGATAAAATCTACGATCGTACCGATGATATCTCACGCAAGTGTCTTGGTTGAAGGTATAATCTGTTGTTGATAGGGTATCTATTTTTCTTCTGATGAAATCAATCCCAGTGCCCGCGCTCGCTTCGTCCATTGCCGCCGGGCCATTGCTTGCATATCGACGGTGACATCGGTCTCGTCCACGATTTCAATTCCCAACAGAGTTTCCACTATATCTTCCATGGTGACGATACCTTCAATCCCACCATATTCATCTACAACCATTGCAATGTGTTCACGCTCATTCAAAAATTGCTCGAAGATTAAAATCAAAGTAACGACTTCCGGTATCATCTTTATTTTCCGCCCAAGGGAACCTAATTTGGTATCCAAACGCTCTCGGGAGGCTTCTTGCATAATATCGTTTTTCAGAACAAAGGAATGAATGTCTTCCCAGTTTGTATCGTAAATCGGAATGCGGGAAAAATTGATCTCCGGATGTTGTTTCATGACCTCTCCCACCGTCATGTCTGCTGGTAAGGTAAACATCACAGGACGGGGCGTCATGACGTCTTTGACCATTAATTTTCCGGCCCATAGCAAGTTTTTCAGAATGCGAGATTCCGGCTCACTAAATACTCCCTTTTTCCTTACCAGATCGGTCATGGCCTGAAGTTCTTCGCGATTAACCACGGCCATATTTTTTTCGGAAGTCAACCAGTTGGCAATTTTTTGCGCCAAGAGCACCAATGGGTATAGCGACCAAATTAGAATGGGTAAAATTCGTACAGTAACTACAGCCAACCTCTGCCAGTAGAAAGCTCCCAGTGTTTTGGGGATGATCTCAGAAAAAATCAGAATAAGAAACGTTAGAACGGCTGAGGTCACAGCCACGTACGCGTTTCCAAATATCACCAACGCTTGTGCCCCAACACCAGCAGCCCCCACCGTGTGTGCAATCGTATTTAAGCTAAGTATAGCCGCAAGCGGACGATCGATATTTGATTTAAGATGACGCAGGGTAGCGCCGGTCTTGGGAGATTTCTGCTCCAGGGCCTCGACGAAACTAGGGGTAACGGAAAGAATAACCGCTTCCATTATGGAGCAGAAAAATGAAACGACAAGCGCAAGAAGTAGATAGAAAATCAGCAAAAACACGGTGGATTGCAGCCTTTATTCGCGTCAATATAGTTCATTAATCTCAGGCTAACACTGGTACCGACCTCAAGGGGATATGCCCACCATTCACGTTGCTGCACCCTGGTAATTGCATGAATAATAGCACATTTCTGGGAATGCGTGCCATACTAGTTATATCCCCCATGCCGACCAGAAGAGCCGATAGTATCCAAGTGATATATATTAGTCTTTTCATTCATCTCCTTGTTTGTTTCTGCCCAACAATTAGTAGATAGCAGAAATGCAAGATAAGTCACTAAGTATTGATTGAGAATGTTTGATTTGCATCAAGGTGCCAATATACTACACAAGTACTATTTGATAGTCAAGGAGAACCGAGGATTGACCAATACTGAAGTGTGGTATACAGTCGCGCATTATGAAAAATAATACAAACGGGGACAATATTTACGATCGAACCAATGATATCTCACGCATATACTCACATTATTCGTATTGCGGTCACACTTCAACGATTGGATAGGTTAATCGTGCGCACTGAATATGTGATATATATAGCACTCAACCAAACACCGAATTCAGTCCAATGTAATTCTGTGAAGAGACGTACCGAAAACAAGATAGTTGCCGTGGTAATTGTGTCGGTAGGATTGACATACGGCTGACAGGGCGATCTTTCCAACAGGGCTTCTTATTTCCTAAAGGGGACCGAAAGCAAGATTTTGGCTCCCTATTTGTTTTTCACAACCATCTCATGCAGTCCAATGCTTTCGTACATCCTGATCAGCGAGATAAGCCAACTGATTGTTGATTCTGCACCCTGGTTCTCATTGACACCGTGATGTTCAAGCCCATCATAGCATCCATCTGTCTCGAAGTTAAATATTGGGGTGCCAACATCATTTCGCCCCATGAACCAGCCAAAGCAGCGTTCGGCTTCAACGAGCCATTTCTTATCGCCAGTTGTAATGCAGGCATCAACACATGCGTCTATAAGATTCATCGCATCTTTGGGTTGCTGACCAGAGTTTGCTTTCTCGCCACCACGCCCGTACCATCCCGGATTTTCGATAATGGTTAGATGCCCATCTTTGTGAGTTTGGATATGTAAGAGCCATTCAAGTATATTCAATCCTGCAGCGAGCATCTCGGGGTCTGGTATCGACTGTCCAGCAAGCACCAATGCATGAGGAAGTTTTGCATTGTCGTAAGTTGTGATGTCCTCACGCCATATCCACCCGTCATCGCCATTGGTTTTGAATTGGGAGAATAACTTCCGCGCCAACTGGGTTCTAAGCTTGCCTGCATGTGAATCCCCCCCGTATTTACCCAAGTATGCTTGGATACCAATGATAATGAATGCCCATGCTCTAGGGGACCTAAAACCTTCTACCACCGACAGACCTTCTGAATATAAAGCCATGGCGGTGTTCCGTACGCCATCGTTCGGAGCATGTTCGATGGCAATGCCAAGTGCCCATAGCGCTCGCGCATGTGTATCCTCGCTACCGGTGAGGTCTAGCCAGCGTCTGTCATACGACATGAATTTTCTGAAATGACCGGTATCCCGGTTGAAAGCATAACAAAGGAAGGCCAGATATTTGTGCAACATCGGAAGGATTCCCTTATCCTTTCGAAGTGAGTAATAGATACACGTTGCGATGAGAGCGCGGGCAGTGTCATCAACACAATAACCACTTTGTAAATCTGGAATGTTATATCTGGCATACTGGATTATCCCCGTGTCGTCCGTCATGTTCTTAAGATGGAGGAAATTGATCTCAGGGAGTTCATCCACGAGTTTAGAGCTTTGTCGATCGGTCATAATATCCCCGTGGATATGCTTCGGATGAACAAGGGCTTCAGCAATAAGATTCAAGTGTTGTCTGGATACTTCTTTCCAGGTCATTGACCGCCCATATTGATATGCCAGGAACCGCATGTAGTTCCGTTCTTGGTCATTTTCAAGCAGTCCGTTGATCCCCTCTGCCATCGCCTCTGGATTGTTGAATGGTACAAGCCGTCCGCGGCCTTCAGCCAAGAGTTCCTCTGCATACCAAAAAGGCGTGGCGACAACAGGTACCCCTACACCGATCGCATAGGCCAGTGTTCCCGATGTGATTTGCTCTTTATCCGTATAGGGTACAACATAGATTTTCGCAGTTTGAAGATACTGTACCAGTGTTTCAGTATCCACAAAATAATTGTGAAAGACCACATGTTCTTGAAGTCTCAGTTTATTTACCAACTGCTGTAGACCGTGTCGGTACGCATCTCCCTCGGTTTCGCGTACTCGAGGATGAGTTTGCCCGAGAATGACATATACGACCTCGGGATGCTTGCTAACAATGGCAGGCATAGCCTCGATCATGGTTTCTATCCCTTTACCCGGACCTAAAAGCCCAAAGGTTAGGAGAATCTCTTTCCCTTTCAAGCCAAAAAGATCATTGTATATGCCAGGTTCTTCAAATGATACGTCAGGGATTCCATGAGGGACGAACGCGATTTTCGATTCCGGAATACCATAAGCGTCGACGAGGAATTCTATAGCCTTGTGACTCATGACCAGTAGGCGATCAGAATAGTCTGCCATCTCTTTAATGATAAGTTTTTTTTCTAGAGAAGGTTCTCTAAGCAATGTGTGGACGTTGACAAGAACCGGCATATGCAAAGCCTTTAGTAAATGAAATATGTGAGAGCCGTCGGTGCCACCAAATATTCCATATTCATGCTGAATAATCGCTACCTCATACTGATTGACGTTTAGATAATCAGCCGCCCAGAAGTAATCCGCCTGATTATTTGCCCCGATGCTGAACTTGACTCGCTCTGGATAATCGTATCCATCCGTTATGTCATTCATTGCAACCGTAATAAGGTCCTCATCATTTTTTAGCTCCATTGCGAGAGCGTTGCAGAGATCAGTGGTAAACGTAGCTATCCCGCATCGACGTGGTAAATAATTGCCAATTACCGCAATTTTTGAAATGTTGCTGATCCTTCTAGGATTGATCATTGGTTTTTCCCTCCACTCGGAACCTATCCATACTGCATTCGTCTGATCCCTATCTCTCCAAAAATGAGTTGCAACAAAGAACGTATTGGCAATACATGAGAATATTTAGAGAAATTGTTTCGTTGCCAACGATTGTAACATCAATAGAATCGTAGGTACATGCATCCAAGTGTTCCCTAGAAAACTAAGATCGAACCAGCTTCGCTCTGACCGTTAATTGAATTGCGTTCTGCACAGACAGGGATTCGTGCCGGGGAGTGAGGATGTCATGGGCGCTTGACCATAACCATGAGGTGGTATACAGTCGTGCGCTATGGCAAATATTATAAGCAAAGACAAAATCTACGAAAGAACCGATGATATCTCACGCATATACTCACATTATTCGTGTTGCGGTCGTAGTTGGATGAGTTGATACTTATAGAGGCCTCCTCCCCGGGCATCCATTTATATGGTAACCTATGCTACAAAATAAAAAGCTGGCTTGCCAGCAAAAGGAGGAGACCTCGATGTTATTCTACACCAAACAGCACCAGTATTACTGCGG
>JABMQN010000009.1 GCA_013203045.1 Chloroflexota bacterium | reverse complement strand
CGGGCCCAATGGTGCTGGCAAGACTACACTATTTAACCTTATAACAGGTGTATATGCTCCAACTCAGGGGGGTATCAGGTTCAACGGCAAGTACATAGCCAGAACGTTTCATAAGGGAAAACAGCGTCGCCTTGAATGGGGGGCTGTTTCGGCAGGACTTGCAGGTTATGTTGTGTTAGGCCCTTTGATTGGGTTAAATTTGGGCATATGGCTTAGAGATCGATGGTTGAGGCTGTCGCCTCATTTAAGAGTCAGGCGTGGTATTGCAAGAACATTTCAAAATGTTCTGCTGTTTGGGAATATGACTGCAATAGAGAATATTATGACTGGTCTTCATCCCCGAAGTAATTATGGTTTTATTGAAGCCGCCTTACGTTTGCCGAAAGGTAGAAAGCAAGAAGAAGAAATATCACTCAAGGCGACGAAATATCTAAACATGGTGGGGCTGGGCCAGTATGCAGAGGTAAACGCATTGAGTTTACCATTAGGGCAACAGAAGCTTCTGGCAATTGCCCGCGCTCTGGCCACCGAACCCAGGCTTCTTCTGCTTGATGAACCTGGGGCTGGATTGAATCGGTTGGAAAAACGGGAATTGAGTGATCTTATCCGTCGAATACGTGATATGGGAACAACCATTATTCTGGTGGAGCATGATATGCCGCTGGTGATGGGATTAGCTGAGAAAGTGATCGTACTGGATACTGGCAAGAAAATAGCGGAAGGTACAGCATCCCAAGTGCAAAAGGACAAGAAGGTGATTGCAGCTTATCTGGGCGATGATGATGAGGATGAGCTTTAATGCTAAAAGTTGAAAGTGTATTTGTAATATATGGCCGCTCCTCTGCTGTGAGAGAGGCATCACTGGTAGTGAACGAAGGCGAGATAGTGACTCTCATCGGTGCTAATGGAGCGGGTAAGACAAGCCTGATGAACGCTATTACAGGTGTAGTACCTTTGCATAGTGGTAATATCTGGCTTGGCAGCAGCCGTCTCACAGGTTTGCCCTCATATGAAACCGTACGACTCGGATTGGGATATGTTCCAGAGGGCAGGCAGATTTTTGGGTCAATGTCAGTGAAAGATAATTTAACATTAGGGGCCTATACAGAATGCGCCAAAACCAGATTAGGTGCTGTTGGGCCTGTTGGATGGTTTCTACGCAGTTCTGTTTTTCAGTCAAGATTAAAGAATGTTTATCAACTCTTCCCAATTTTAGAGGAGAGGTCTAGACAGAAAGCAGGTAGCTTGAGTGGTGGGGAACAGCAAATGCTGGCGATTGGACGAGCTTTGATGTCATCTCCAAAGATGCTCCTGTTGGATGAACCTTCGCTTGGCCTGGCACCAAACCTGGTGAGGGACATACTCAGGCTTCTTCGCAGGCTAAGGGATGAAGGATTAACGATTTTATTGGTGGAACAGGATGCAAACGCGGCGCTAAAAATCGCCGATCGCGGGTATGTAATGGAACGCGGTCGAATAACAATTGAGGGCACTGCCAAAGAGCTTATGGGAAACGATCAAGTGAGGCAGGCGTATCTGGGTAAATCGGTGGCATAGGCCGTAGGTGCAATAGTAAAATGGCACGGGGATGATAGCCACAGAGACACAGAGGGCTCAGAGAGAATATGAGGAGTTGGTAGTTGATGGTTGGGAAAGGGGAACCAATTAACTATCCAACCAACTAACCATTTATCAGGCAGGTGAAATATGAAGCAGTTATTATCAGGTAATGAAGCTATCGCTTTGGGGGCTTATCATGCTGGTGTGGGATTTGCCACAGCATATCCGGGCACGCCAAGTACAGAGATATTGCAGACAATGGCTCCTATGGAAGGTATGTATACTGAGTGGTCGATTAATGAAAAGGTAGCTCTGGAAGTGGGTATGGGAGCAGCATACGGGGGGGTCAGGACACTCGTGATAATGAAGCATGTGGGATTGAACGTGGCTGCAGATCCCTTCTTCGCGCTGGCAACTACCGGAACCAATGCCGGGATAGTCGTCATCTCTTGTGATGATCCTGGCGAACATAGTTCGCAGGGAGAACAGGACAACCGTCACTTTGCCAAATTTGCCAAAGTCCCCATGTTGGAGCCAACTGATAGCCAGGAAGCGTACGATTTGATGGACCGGGCCTTCAAAATTAGTGAGGAATTCGATACACCTGTGCTCTTTCGTTCAACCACTCGCATTTCTCATTGTAAGTGTACGGTTGATGTGAGCAGAGAACGTACGACTGATCTCAAGAAACCGGGGTTTCTGCGTTCATCCGCCAAATATGTGATGGTACCATCAAACGCGCGTGTACATAGGGTTGCCATGGAGGAAAGAATCGCACGGCTCCGTGAGTGGGTCGAGGAATTTCCTCTTAACGAGATGATACTGAATGACCGCAAACTGGGTGTGATTTCCAGTGGTGTGGCGTATCAGTATGCCCGAGAAGTGTTCAAGAATGCCTCATTCCTCAAGCTGGTAACCACCTATCCGATTCCGGCCAACCTGGTTCGAAAATTCGCCGCCGAAGTTGAGAAGGTGATAGTGGTTGAGGAACTGGACCCTCATCTGGAAGAGGAAGTCCGGTTGTTGGGTATTGAGGTCTCAGGGAAAGAGTTTATTCCAATCATTGGTGAACTCAATCCGGAGATTGTAGAAGCCGGAGCCGTCAAAGCAGGACTGATTTCGGAATCAGTCCTGCCTTCAGCGGTGGCAACATCGAAAGTGACAATTCCTCCGAGAAGACCGCAACTTTGTGCCGGCTGTCCTCACGTGGGACCGGAGTTCGTACTAAGGAAGCTGGGATTTGATCCCAATATCAAACCATCACCAACCCCGAGGGAGATGACTGAAAATGAAATAGTCGTAACCAGCGATATCGGATGCTATACACTGGGGGTTTATGAGCCACTGGGCGCTTTGGATACTTGCGCTTGTATGGGAGCTAGTATAGGGCATTCTACCGGGTTGGAAAAAGCGGGCATACCGAACAAGAGTGTAGCTGTGCTGGGTGATTCTACGTTCATGCATTCTGGCATAACCGGACTTGCTGATATGGTGTATAAACAATCGGAGGGCACAGTAATCATCCTGGATAATAGCACGACGGCTATGACTGGCCACCAGGGACATCCGGGAACCGGGGTATCGGTGACTGGAGAGCAGGGTCCCCTGGTTAATCTGGAGAAGCTGGTGGAAGGGATCGGTATAAAAGACCTCAATGTTGTAAGTGTGTACGACCTGGATGCTTTCGAGACTACCCTGAAGCGATGTGTGGAGAACGCAGAACCTTCCGTGATTATAGCTCGTGGACCGTGTGTGCTTAGAGAAAAAATTAAATGGACTCCACGCCAGGTGGATCAGGATTTGTGTGTAGAATGCCATGATTGCCTGGATGTTGGTTGCCCGGCGATATGCATCTGGGATGAAAAGGTCCAGATAGATTCAGCGGTTTGCGTGGGATGTGGTGTATGTGAGCAGGTTTGCCCATCAGAAGCTATCGTGGAGATGAAGTCATGAAAGATGTGAACGTATTGATGGTTGGAGTTGGTGGTCAGGGCGTTATTCTGGCTAGCGATGCAATGTCAGAGATCGGAATGAACGCTGGTTATGATGTCAAGAAGACCGATTCTCTGGGGATGGCGCAGCGCGGGGGAAGCGTTGTTAGCAACGTTCGCTGGGGGGAGAAAGTTTTTTCCCCCACGATCAAAAAAGGGGAAGCCGATTTCTTAATCAGTTTCGAAGAAGTGGAGACGGCGCGATGGGCAGCCTGGCTTAAACCGGGAGGTGTGGTGATAGTAGCTGATGTGGTAGTTGTTCCAATATCGGCCATGAGTGGCGCGTTTCCCTACCCGGACTGGGAGGAAATAAAGGGAACTTTACAAGAGCGGACAGAAAAAATATATCTCATTCCGGCCACTCGTATAGGAGCGGAAGTCGGTAATCCAAAGGCTCTTAATATTGTAATGATGGGTGCCTTATCAACGTTCCTGGATTTAGATACGGAAAAGTGGTTGGATGATATCCGAAAGAAGGTTCCACCGAAGTTCCTGGATTCCAGTCTTCAGGCTTTTCATCGAGGGGTTGAAGAAACCCGATCTATGAAACATTAATTTGAGGTGTACAATGATTCGTGATCCCAAGCATGAACAGATGTCCAGAGGTGATCTGGAAAAGCTACAGCTTGAGCGACTAAAAGCGATAGTAGCTTACGTAGCTGAAAAGTCGCCCTATTATCAGAGGGCGTTTAAAGAGAGGGGTATCAAGCCCGGTGACGTACAGTCGCTAAAGGATATCACCAAACTGCCTTTTACCAGCAAACTGGATTTTCGGGATAACTATCCATTTGGGCTGTTAGCTGTGCCTATGGACGAGGTGGTTCGTGTTCATTCATCTAGCGGTACTACTGGCAAACCGGTAATTGCTCCTTATACTCAGAAAGATATCGATACATGGTCGGAGATAATGGCCCGTACTCTGGCAACGGCTGGTGTGAACAAGGATGATGTACTTCAGAATGCGTATGGGTACGGTCTGTTCACTGGGGGACTTGGATTCCATTATGGTGCTGAATGTCTTGGCGCCTCGGTGATTCCCACAGGTGGCGGAAATACCAAACGGCAAATACTCCTGATGCAGGACCTGGGAACCACAGTCATTACCTGCACTCCTTCGTATTCGCTTATTTTGAACGAAACGGCACTTGAAATGGGAGTAGATATACGGGAATCAAAACTTCGAGTTGGTGTATTTGGAGCTGAGCCCTGGTCTGAGCAAATGCGCAAGGATATTCAAGGAAAGATGGGGATTTCAGCTATAAATATCTATGGCCTTACTGAGATCATCGGACCGGGTGTTTCCACGGAATGTCCCTATCAGTGCGGAATGCATATTGCGGAAGACCATTTCCTGGCTGAAATAATCAATCCTGAAACTGGCGAACAATTGCCTTATGGTGAGACGGGCGAACTGGTTCTGACGACTCTTACAAAGGAAGCCCAACCGGTGATGCGGTTCAGGACCAAGGATATCACCAGCCTCAATCCTGAGCCCTGTGAATGCGGAAGAACCCATGTGAGAATGTCGCGAATTACTGGGCGTACCGATGATATGTTGGTGATTAAGGGTGTAAATGTATTTCCTTCTCAGATTGAAAGCGTCCTGCTTGATGTTGAGGGCGTTGAACCCCACTATATGATCGTTGTAGACAGACAGGAGGGATTTAAATCGGATTACCTGGAAGTATGGGTTGAGGTTTCCGATGATGTTTTCTCAGACGAAATGCAGAAGATGGAGAGCCTGGAGGCAAAACTGCGGGCTGAGATGGATAGCGTGCTGGCGATTGCCGCAAAAATAAAATTGGTGGAGCCCAAGACGATCGCAAGGACTGAAGGGAAAGCGAAAAGAGTGTTTGACCGTTCTGAGCTCCCAGATACATAGTATTATGTGCAGTAAGGAGGGAAGCTGGTAATGAGAATTAAGCAAGTGTCTGTTTTTGTTCAGAATCAACCTGGTCGATTGTTAGCCATTCTTGAAGTGATGGAGAAAAATGGAATCAATTTGCGTGCACTCTCCATCAGCGAATCAGGTGAATTCGGTATCGTACGTATGATTTTCCCTGACGCCGAACGTGGGATGGAAGCATTGCGTGAAGCCGGTTTCACTGCACGAATGGATTGGATCGTGAGTGCCGAGATCCCTGATACTCCTGGCGGGCTGTTGAACAACGTGGTAAAACCTCTGTCAGAGGCTGGAGTGAATCTTAAGTACTTTTACGCTGCTACTGATGCGATCTCGAAAAAAACCATAGTGGTCCTGAAGGCTGATGATCTAGATAAAGCTGAACAAATTCTTGAAGGAATATAAGCGGTTTTTGGGCCTTGTCCATGATTTAATAACGCCTTGAGCGATTGATCTTCGCTCAAGGCGTTTGTTGTTAAAAATGAAGTATTGTCTGATAGTCAAAAAGGTATTTTCATTATGAATTCTTCCCCTCGTCTTCATTACAGCTGGGTTGTGCTGGGTATGGGTGTGCTGGTGGTGTTCGGGTCGCTGGGATTGGCACGGTTTGGTTATTCGATGATATTGCCTGAGATGAAGGAAGGCCTGGGAATCGGGTCCACCGGTGCTGGGGTTCTAGCGGCATCGGGTTTGCTGGGATATCTGGCATTATCCATTATTGGCGGAGTAATTGCCTCGCGAATAGGTGCTCGTATAGTGATTGCTGTGGGGCTCTTGGCGACGGGTGTAGGAATGATACTTACGGGTTTTGCCAATGGATTACTGATGGCGGTTTCGTGTCAGTTACTTGCTGGAATGGGAAGCGGTGCCAGCAATGTTCCGGTAATGGGACTCCTGGCCTCGTGGTTCGCGCCGAAAAAGCTTGGGCTTGCGTCGGGTGTTGCTGTGACGGGATCGTCGCTGGGATTAATATTTGTAGGATCGATTGTTCCACCGATTCTGGGCGCAAACGATGAGGACGGTTGGCGTACGGCGTGGGTCCTTTTCGGAGGGATAACAATACTTTTGGCAGTAATGGCGATGATTCTATTGAGAAATAACCCGGCGGAAAAAGGCCTCAAACCGGTGGGTGACAATGATGGGAATTCGGAAATCGTCACTAGAGCAAAAGGGTTACATTGGGGGAAGGTATATCGATCAGCCGCTGTGTGGCACTTGGGGCTGGTATACATTGCTTTTGGTATGTCTTATATCATATTCATGACTTTCTTTAAAGATCATTTGACATCGGAAGGGGGATATACCGACGAATCAGCCGGCAATCTTTTCATGTTAATAGGCTGTGTGAGCCTGTTGTGCGGAGTTATTTGGGGAACGGTATCTGATCACATTGGGCGCAAAAGGGCTCTGGTCATCGTGTACCTGATACATACTATTGCCTTCAGTATATTTGCATTGTGGCTGGAAACTGCCGGATTCATTCTCGCTGCGGTGTTGTTCGGACTTTCTGCATGGAGCATTCCGGCTATTATGACCGCTGCTTGTGGAGATTTGCTGGGACCAAGGCTCGCACCAGCGGCGTTGGGTTTCATCACGCTTTTTTTTGGCATCGGGCAGGTTATTGGTCCAAGTGTCGCTGGCGTTATGGCAGATGCTGCCGATACTCATTCACCTGCCTTTCTCTTTGCCGCTGGAGTGGCATTTCTTGGGGCAATCGGCGCACTTAGATTGAGGCCAACGACCAAAGTACCGATCAATCCTCACGTTGATACTTGATCGTACCGGGGTTCATTGCACCGTATTTATCGCTTTGCTATACTCGACTCGTGCTCGAAGAACCGTTACCCGATCCAAGTATACATTTGATTTTTATCACAGCCTTCCTCATTGGTTTCTCAGGAGCTATGATGCCCGGTCCACTTTTAGCGTATACCATCAGCGCTTCAGCTAGATTTGGATTCTGGGCTGGGCCACTCATCGTCTTGGGTCATGCCATACTGGAACTGACACTGATAGTTGCTCTCGTTTTGGGATTGAACCAGTTTGTGGAAGGAGACACGTTCACTAGCATTGTTGGGTTAGCGGGAGGATTGGTGCTTATTGTAATGGGGATAGCCATGGCTCGGCAGGGTTGGCTAAAAGTGCCCCTCAAGTTGGAAACTTCGTCGAGTCTGGTCGAAAACAGGAGAATGATCATCGCTGGCATATTTGTCAGCATGTCAAATCCTTATTGGTTTATCTGGTGGGCGACTATTGGAATGACTTATCTATTATGGTCGAAAGAATTAGGAACTGGCGGGATTGCGTCCTTTTTTAGTGGGCATATTCTGTCTGATCTAGTATGGTACTCACTCATTACTTTCATTATTGCAACAGGGAGAAAGGCTATTAATGATACAGTGTATTCTTGGTTGCTATTGGTGTGCGGCGTAGCTTTGGTTGGATTGGGAGGTTATTTTGCTATGTCCGGGATTAAATTCCTGGTTGATTGAGAGTATGTAGGGAACGTTCAAGTTGAGATGGAGGAATGCACTGTGATAGAATCCAATTGTCGGTGTGCTATTTTAACTGTGAGAAATAAGTGCGGGCTGATATAGTTTTTATTGGTTTCAAGAGTAGTAAAGGTTATGGCCAGAAAAAGAAAGATTCCCCAAGAATTCAGAATATGTAGAGATGAGTCTGAACCTCGAATAGTTGGTTTCGTGTGCAATTGGGGTGCTTATAGCGGTCTCGAAATGGCTGGCGTAAAAAAACTTAAATACGCTCCAAGTGTGCAACTCATAAGGCTTATGTGCCTTGGGAGAATCAACACTGGCTTAGTATTGAAAGCCTTCGAATTTGGTGCTGATGGGGTATTGCTATTAGGATGCCCATCTGGAAGCTGTCATTATGAGTTCGGGGTAGATAGAGCAAAGGAGTCAGTAGCACAGATCAAAAAGATGTTAAACTTGTTAGGATTAGGATCAAAGCGCGTGCATCTGGTTGAAGTGCCATTAGGAGACGGGGATTTTCTAGCCAGACGGATAAACACATTTGAAAAGCGCATCAGAGAGCTGGGGCCAAGTCCCATAAAATATGTTCCGACGCAAATCGTATTGGCTGATCAGGCAGCTACACTGCTCTGAAGAAAACCGAAGTTTGTGTAATGAAAGATATTAAGAAAACAATTTTTGAATCCAAAGCCTATTCTTGTTTAGATTGCGGAAAGTGCACTTCCGCATGTCCGGTTGCCAGACATGATTCGGGATTTTCTCCTCGGATGCTGGTTTATGATGCTATCCATGAAAGTGGTCCCGAAGTGTTCCGAGATGGTCGACTATGGCAGTGTCTTACGTGTGCTTCGTGTGAGACTATTTGTGCTTCTGATGTCAGATATGGTGAATTCATCAGGGCACTACGTGGGGGGGCATACGAGCAGGGTATATCCGGGCAGTGCACACACGGCGGAGCTTTGCAGGCCCTAATGCACATCATGGCCAGTGATGAATTAAATCAGAATCGTCTGGACTGGCTCACCAGGCAGCTAGAGACTGCGGATACTTCTGATACACTGTATTTTGTTGGTTGCGCACCGTATTTTGAGACGTTCTTTGCCGATCTTAATACGAAATCACTTAAAGGGGCGACTGGCTCTATAACCCTGTTAAATCGGATGGGTATTGTTCCTGCGATTTCTCCCAATGAACGCTGCTGTGGTCATGATTTGCTTAACAGTGGTGATGTTGAGGGGTTTCTGAAGCTGGCGCGGCAGAATGTCAAGGAAATAGCGGAAAGCGGGGCTAGTCGGGTTGTTGTATCTTGTCCCGAGGGATACCATACACTGAAAGAAGAGTATCCCCGGTATCTCGGTAATACTGGATTTGAGGTAGTTCACATAATGGATCTAGTGGCCCAAGCCGTACTGGATGGCAGTTTGCAATTTCATGCTGTAAAAAAGAAAGTTACCTATCACGATCCATGTCGATTGGGAAGAATTTCGGGTATTTATGATCAGCCGAGAGATATTTTGGGGGCAATCCCGGGATTGCAGATTGTGGAGATGGGGCATCACAGGAGTAGCGCATTATGTTGCGGTACTCAATCATGGATGAACTGTGGATCTGTGAATAAACAAATACAGGTCGAGCTTCTTAGGGAGGCCAAAGCCACTGGGGCAGATATACTCCTTACAGCTTGCCCAAAATGTAAAATTCACTTACAGTGTGCTATGCACGATGAAGTACTGGGGCAGGATCTTAAAATCGAGATTAAGAGTTTTGCTAGTTTTGTGGCTGGTGCTCTGGCCAGGTAGGAGTGAGTACTCATTGGGAGGTGTAAATCATGAAAAGCGTGACATTTTCTGAGGTGCTGGATGCAGTTGAATCGCTCCCTGAGAAACAAAGGGAGGACCTTGTGCATATCGTACAGCAACGCTTGAGTGAAGAGAGGCGAGAGAGCCTTGCCCGGAGTATCACTCAGGCTAGGGAGGAATATGCACGAGGGGAGATACGGCAGGGAACTATATCTGATCTGATGGGCGAAATTTCTTAAATGAAAATGCTTATCTGGAGCAATACGTTTGTCCGGGCTATGAAAAGAGTCCTGCGCAAGCATCCTGAGTTGAGTGATGACATAGAACAGACCTTGACTCTTCTGGCTCAGGACTCTTTTGCCTCTCAACTTGAGACACACAAATTGAAAGGCAAACTCTCAGGATCCTAGGCGTGTACTGTCAGATATGATTTACGCATAGTATTTGATTTTGTAAAGGATGAGAAATCACAGGAAGTTAATATCTTTTTGATTGAGATTGGAACGCATAATGAGGTGTACTGAAGATCATTTTGAGGATTACCAGTATATTGACCTCTCGAGGAGGACTTTATATGAGTGAGGATGGGTTGAGAATTGGAGTGTTTGTCTGTGATTGCGGACTGAACATAGCTAATACTGTTGATACTGAAGCTGTGCGTCAATATGCAGAGGGTCTGCCTGACGTAGTTGCATCGGTGGGCAACAGGTATACGTGTGCTGATCCCGGACAAGAGGAGATCAAGAGGTATATTCGAGAGAATGATTTGAATCGGGTAGTGGTTGCTTCCTGTTCACCTCGACTCCACGAGCCTACGTTCCGTCATTGCGTCGAAGAAGCTGGATTAAATAAGTACTTGTTCGAAATGGCTAACATTCGCGAACATTGCAGCTGGGTGCATTCCGAAGATCATGCCGGGGCTACTCAGAAGGCCAAGGATACTGTCAGAATGGCTGTTGACCGGGCGCGTCATCTGAAACCTCAGATCGAAGCTGAAGTGCCGGTTACGGATGCTGCGCTGGTGATTGGTGGCGGCGTGGCTGGAATTCAGGCTGCTCTTGATCTGGCGGATACCGGGCATCATGTGTATTTAGTGGAGAAAGAACCTTCCATCGGTGGGATTATGGCTCAACTGGACAAGACCTTCCCCACGATGGATTGCTCTATATGAATACTCGGACCCAAAATGATGGATGCCGGTCGGCATCCCCGGATTGAACTGATGACCTTGAGTGAGGTCGAAGAGGTCAATGGTTACATTGGCAATTTTAAGGTGAAGGTGCGTAAGAAAGCGCGGTATGTTGATGAAAAAGAGTGTACTGCTTGTGGTGACTGTGCTGATGTGTGCCCGGTGACTTATCCGGATGAATATCAGGTTGGACTTGGTACCCGCAAGGCCGTCTATATACCCTTTGCTCAGGCTGTGCCGTCTTCGTATGTGATAAACCCGGAGAACTGTCTGGGCAGTAATCCTATTGCCTGTGGGAAATGTGCGGAAAGGTGCGAGAAGAAGTGCATCGATTTTGATATACAGGATGAAATCGTTGAGCTCGAAGTGGGCGCTATCATTGTTGCAACCGGAATGGATACGTATGATCCTACGGAGATGGATGAGTATGGTTATACCAGATTCCAGAATGTAGTAACCAGTCTGGAATTCGAACGTCTTATTTGTGCCGGTGGTCCTACAGAAGGACATTTTGTGCGGCCTGGTGACATGAATCGTCCCAAGCGCATTGGCTTTGTTCAGTGTGTAGGCTCCCGAATGGAGAATCGGGGAAATCCATATTGCTCCAATATCTGCTGCATGAATACGATTAAGGATAGCTTACTTCTCAAAGAACATTACCCGGATACCGAGATATTCGTTTTCTATATTGATTTGCGAGCCTTTGGTAAAGGCTTTGAGGATTTGCTCAAACGCAGTCGGGAGGCTGGAGTGAATTACATCCGCGGTTTACCCGGTAGTGTGATGGAAGACCCGGAAACCGAAAACCTGATTGTGGATGTTGAGAATACCACGGCAGGAAGGCTGGAGCAATACAATCTGGATATGCTGGTTCTTTCCGTCGGATTGGAACCGCGTGGTGATGGAGATCCGTTGCGGCAGGCACTCAATCTCTCCAAAACGAGCGATGGTTTCTTGCTGGAAGCTCATCCCAAACTGAGGCCGGTTGATGCTTCCACTCCGGGTGTATTTCTTGCCGGGTGCGTGGAATCGCCCAAGGATGTCAAAGATAGTGTAACCCAGGCCAGTGCCGCCGTTGCCCGGGCATCGCATATTCTGACTTCAGACAAGCTTACCGTGGAAGCCATCACCGCGACGATTGATAAAGAAAAATGCACTGCCTGCGGCGCCTGTGCCAAAGTTTGCCCTTATGGGGCTATAAGATGGGAGAAAAAGACCCCGGCTGAGGTAATCGAAGCCATGTGTGCGGGTTGTGGTACGTGTGCCGCTGAATGCAAATTCGATGCTATTAACATCAAGCATTTTAGCGATGAAGCGTTGATGGCACAGACAGAATCAGCGGTGGCGGAGAATGCTTCGGAAAGAATTGTTGCTTTTGCCTGCAACTGGTGTTCATATGCTGGTGGAGATGGGGCGGGCACATCACGGCTGCAATATCCTCCCAATGCTCGCATTATTCGGACTATGTGTAGTGGTCGGGTGGATGAAAGATTCGTGTTACGTGCTTTTGAACTTGGTGCGCCTATAGTACTTGTTTCCGGTTGCCACTTCGCTGATTGTCACTACATAGATGCCAATCGGGCCACACAGCGCCGGGTGGATAAACTTTGGGATAAACTGGAGAAATTGGGTATCCGTCCGGAACGCTTACAATTGGAGTGGATTAGTGCTGCTGAAGGCCAGAAGTTTGCTACAGTGATGCGAGAGATTGAAAAGATGCGCCAAAGGGTTACTGCTGAGGAAATCGAACATACAATCAAAGTGTTAAAAGAGGATAGGGGAAAGCAGGAATCTAAAAGAAAGGCAAAGGCTAAGGTTTAAGAGGTTGATTATGGCGGAACAGGACAACTTCAAATGTCTGCGCTGTGGCAATGAGTATTCTCTTCCAAAGCCTGAAAAGGCAACAATGGAGGAACGAACCTGCCCCAAATGTAGAAGCAACAGTGTGAGAAAGGTGGGATAACCAGGTAGTTTTTCAACACCACAACGAGACGGTGCTCACTGGATATGTAAATCCCTGTACCAGTCCCATATAGTGTTTCCCCATATCAGGGCAGTCATTGCCCCTATAGCCAGAAATGGTCCGAACGGAATCGCTTGTTTACGTCCCTTTCGCTTCAGAATTAGAAGGACCGCAGCGATAATCCCTCCACAGAGGATCCCAATCATGAGTCCCACAAAGATGATTGGAAATCCTAAAGCGAAGCCCATAAGAGCTGCCATTTTTACATCACCCCATCCCATACCACCACGCGAAAGAACAACAACCAGGAACAATAGGGCGAATCCAACTGCACCACCGATTAACGGATTGTCTCTCCAATCGATGTAAGTTAATTCGTCACGAAGTGGTACTGTGGCAAGTGCAAAGATGCATGCAGGGTAGGTTATCTTGTTCAATATGAGCTGCGTATTAAGATCGATGACAAATATCACGATGAGCAGGCACGCATAGATAGCGAGTATCCAGAAATCGTTACTCCAGTCAAACTTTGCCCATAACAAAGCGAGCGAGAGTCCTGTTGCCAATTCGACCCAAAATATTCGTTGCGTAAGATGGGTACCGCAGTATCGGCATCGACCACGCAGCCAGAGATAGCTAACGAGGGGGATAAGGTCAATTGGTTTGAGGCGAGTTCCGCAATTATCGCAATGGGAAGGTGGCTTGATCAGAGATCTGTCCTCAGGTAATCGATCGATTACCACATTGAGAAAGCTCCCAATCTCAAGTCCAAGTATAAATAAAATGACTATCCAGAGAATATCCATAAAACACCTACTTGGGGCAATTATACTATATGGCCTGGCGGTTTTGTCTATAGTGCGTTTCTTAGGTCTCTAACGAATGATCGTACTGAGCTAAGTGACGGGTCTTCTTCAATTAACTTTATAATTCGGCTTCCTACAATGACACCATCTGCGATATGTGCTACTCGACTGGCCTGTTCGGGAGTAGTTATACCAAATCCAACACAAAGAGGTTTCGATGTTGTTTGCCTGACCCTGGTTACGAATTCCTCAAGCTCTTTAGGTAATTCTGCTCCGGAACCTGTGACGCCAGTGAGTGATACGAGATAGATAAAGCCAGTGGATCGATTGGCAACAATCTTGATACGTTCATCATCGCTGGTGGGTGCCAAAAGATAGATCAGGTCGATCGCGTGTTCATTGGCGGTGTTTTCCAGTTCAGTACCTTCTTCCGGTGGCAAATCGGGAATGATCAAACCATCGATACCAGCTTCGGCACATTGCTTGCAAAACTCTCCTATTCCATAGTGGAGCACCGGGTTATAGTATCCCATGAATATCAAGGGGACATCGATATTCTCCCTCAGCTTTTTGGCTATATCGATACACTTTTGAGGGGTGATGCCCAGGCGAAGTGCATCATAGCTTGATTTCTGGATGATCGGACCGTCGGCGAGCGGATCGGAAAAAGGAATACCAAGCTCAATGATGTTGCATCCGTTTTCGACCAGGGCCGGGACAATCTCAAGTGTCGCATCGATGCTGGGATAACCCACTGTAACATATCCAATCAGAGCTTTGTTGTTTCTATCTGCGAAGACGTTTTCTATTCGACTCATAACTCTATCTCCATAGCTTCAGCAACTATATCAAGGTCTTTGTCTCCTCGGCCGGAGAGATTCACTACGATGATCTTGTCAGCGGGTAGGTCTTTGGCCATTTGAGTGGAGTGATACACTGCGTGTGAAGATTCCAGTGCTGGTATGATCCCTTCGGTTTCACAGAGCATTTTAAAACCCTTAAGTGCATCAATGTCACTAGTAGACGCGTAAGTAGCTCGTCCACTGTCCTTCAGGTAGCTGTGCTCTGGCCCAACTCCCGGGTAGTCCAGACCAGCGGATATACTGTGTGTAGGACTCACCTGGCCTTGTTCATCCTGCAGCAGATATGATCGAGATCCATGTAAAACGCCATCGCTTCCAAGCGATAACGTGGCGCAGTGTTCTTTTCCTTTGAGTCCTCTCCCGGCTGCTTCAACCCCGACAAGTTTAACTTCTTTATCATCGATGAAAGGGTGAAAGATACCAATGGCATTACTTCCACCACCGACGCAGGCCACTACGTAGTCGGGAAGCCGGTTATACTGAGAAAGCATCTGCTCTCTGGTTTCTTTCCCAATGATTGACTGGCAATCTCGTACCAGCATCGGATACGGATGTGGTCCCACAACCGATCCAATCAAATAGTGAGTAGTTTGTACGTTGGTTACCCAGTCACGAATGGCTTCATTGATAGCATCTTTAAGAGTTTGGCTGCCTGAAGTTACCGGACGGACTTCAGCCCCGAGTAGTTTCATCCGGAAGACATTGGGTGATTGCCGATGTATATCTTCATCACCCATGTAGACAATGCATTCGAGTCCCAGCAAGGCGCAGATGGTGGCTGTGGCCACACCGTGTTGCCCGGCACCGGTTTCGGCTATGATACGTTTTTTACTCATCCGATGAGCCAGGAGTCCTTGACCGAGCGCATTATTTATCTTGTGAGCTCCGGTGTGAACAAGGTCCTCTCTCTTGAGAAGAATCTGGGCACCGCCCATTCTTTCAGAAAGCCTTCGAGCATGATATAACGGTGTGGGCCTGCCCGCGTATTTGTTGCAGAGCGTATGAAATTCATCCCAAAACCCCTGGTCTTGGCAGGCTTCTTCGTACGCCTGATCAAGCTCTTTTAGTGCTGGCATCAGGGTCTCCGGTACGAACTGTCCACCCCAGATCCCGAAATGGCCCATCTCATCAGGTAATTGCGCATTCATTTTCTTTGTGCCTCTTGTAATAGTCTAGGATTATTTTCATCCTCTTCCCAGTTGATCGGGATTATCGAAAAATAGATCCCTGTCCTTCGTGCAAATTGTCACAAAATAAGCACCCGGCTGGGAATAATCATATTCTTTCAACCGAATAGAGTGCCGATGGTGTTTATCTGGATCAAATTTCATTGTTTCACTATTCTGTAAGGGTTCAAAATTTTGAACCCTTACATTTGCGGATAAAATCCTGCATTTTTTGATGGTCTTTTTTCCCGGGTTCTTTCTCAACTCCGCTGGCAACATCCACCGCATAAGGATGTGCTGCGTTAATAGCCTTGGTTACATTAGCTGGAGTCAAAGCACCTGCCAGAATCACAGGTCCATGTGTCCCCATTTGTTTGGCGATTGGCCATAGTTGTTCTGATAATGTATCGGTACCTTTTTGCTTATCCAGCATGAAAGCGTCTACACTGTAATTTTTCAGCAGGTCAAAAGATGTCAGGCTTTGCGGTGTGAATGTCTTGATAACCTTCGAGGAAAGAGCGGCACAGAATTCTGGGGTCTCATCGCCATGTAGCTGTGCCATATCCAAACCGCAGAACGACACGGTATCTTTTACCTTATCGAGTTCTTCATCCATAAACACACCGACTTTTATCATTGACGACGGCAGTTTATCCACTATGTCTTTAACTGTCTGGGGATCAACTTTCCGAGGGCTCGGTGCGAAAATAAAACCCACCATATCGGCCCCATATTCGACTGCCCCCAGAGCATCTTCAAGATTTGTGATTCCGCAGATTTTAACTTTTACCATTATCTTATCCAAGCAGTTCTTTAATTTTTGCTGCAGGGTTGGGACTTTTCACCAATGCTTCACCAACCAGAATAGCATCTACCCCTGAACTTTCGAGTAGTTTAACATCGTCTCTGGTGTGGATACCGCTTTCACTTACAACAATTTTGTTATTTGGGATCAGTGGAAGAAGCTCCAGCGTTGTTTCCAGATTTACGCTGAAATCAGCCAGATTGCGATTGTTGATACCGATGATCTTCGGATTAAGCTCGATGACTTGTTCCAGCTCTCTCCTGTTGTGGACTTCGATAAGAGCGGTCATGGCTAGATATTCAATGGCCTGATTTAGCCGTGCCAATTCTCCCATCGGGAGAGCGGCGGCGATTAACAAAACCAGATCGGCCCCAATCGCTCTAGCTTCCCAAACCTGGTATGGATCGATTATGAAATCCTTGCGCAGGATCGGTAAATCGACAACTTCTCGAATGGCTTCGAGATCATTTGTGCTACCTTTGAAGTATTCTGTCTCTGTCAATACTGATATCGCAGATGCCCCGCTTTTTTCGTATATTTGTGCCAGTGAAACAGCATCCAAGTTGGGAGCCAGTGGCCCCTTGGAAGGAGAAGCTCGTTTGATCTCGGCGATTAGGCTGATGCCAGGTTTGTTAAGGGCAGCTATGGCATCTCTGGGCCGTTGCTGAGACATGCATACGCAATCCAGCTGTGAAAGCGGGCTTTCTACTTTCCGATCTTCTAACAACCTCCTCGTTGTGGCAATAATTTCATCGAGAATCATTCGTAATCCTGTTAATTAAAACTATGGCTCATCTTAGCTAATTCATCGATCTTTTGAAGTGCCTTTCCACTATCGATTACTTCAGCGGCCAGTGATATCCCTTCGGAAAAATCATCTGCCTTACCACCAGCTACCAGCACAGCGGAAGCATTTAGAAGGACCACATCCCGCTGAGGCCCTTTCTCTCCGCCAAGGATTGAACGTGTTATCTGAGCGTTTTCTTGAAGTGTGCCTCCAAGAAGGTCGGACATATTAGCCTTACCGAGCCCTAGCTGGCCTGGATCGAGATCATACGTCTTTACAAATCCATTCTTGAGTTCAGAAACCCTGTTAATCCCGGTGATGGAAAGCTCATCGATCCCACCGGCCCCATGAACCACAAAGGCATGTTCGGATTCCATGGCAAGAAGTACTTTGGCAAGTGTCTCGGTGAGATCAGCGCTGTAGATTCCGATGAGTTGACGCCTGGCGCGGGCAGGGTTGGCCAGAGGTCCCAGAATGTTGAAAACAGTGCGTAAACCGATCTCTTGTCTTACCGGAGTGGCGTATTTCATCGCCGGGTGAAATGCGGGCGCAAAACAGAACCCGATCCCTACATCGTCAACGCACTGTGCTACCTGTTCTGGCGCTAGGTCTATTTTGACTCCGAGAGCTTCCATAAGGTCGGCACTACCGCATTGACTGGTGATAGATCGATTGCCATGCTTGGCTACTCCCAGTCCTGCTCCAGCAGCAACGAAGGCTACAGTCGTCGAGATGTTGAATGTTCCGCTACTATCTCCACCGGTACCGCAGGTATCGACAACATCATCTCGTTTGGGATTTACATGCAGGGCGTTTTCCCTCATTATTCGGGCACATCCGGCGATCTCATCCGCAGTTTCCCCTTTAATCCGCAGGGCCGTAATGAAGGCTCCGATTTGTGCCGGTGTTGCATTGCCACTCATGATTTCACTCATGACACCTTCTGTCTCTGCCATATCGAGATCATTGCCTTCAACTACCTTAACGAGTGCTTCTTTAATCATTGCTTCAAATCCCCTTTAATGAAATTCTTCAGTATCCTACTGCCCTCGAAAGTTAGAATCGATTCCGGATGAAATTGAACTCCCTCTAAAGGGAATTCCTTGTGTCGAATTCCCATGATCTCGCCTTCATCTGTCCATGCGGACATATAAAGCTCTTCAGGCAAAGGTTCATAAGCGATGAGCGAGTGATAGCGTGTTGCTTCGAATGGGTTCGAAAGTTCAGCAAAAACACCTTTTCCATCGTGGTGGACCATCGACGTTTTTCCATGCATCAGTCGTTGGGCTCGATCAACTTTTCCCCCAAATGTATGAGCGATACACTGATTACCCAGACAGACACCGAGAATAGGAACTCGGCGATAGAATTCCTTTATGATATCGTTCGATATTCTGCCATCCTCTGGTCTGCCAGGACCCGGTGAGATAACGATGCGAGAAGGATTAAGCTCGGCAACTTTTTCAACAGTGATTTTGTCATTTCGAAATACCACCAATTCCTCACCAAGCTCACCCAGCATTTGAACCAGATTATAAGTGAATGAATCATAGTTATCAATTACTAAAATCATTTAATCAACCCCCTTTATCCCCCATTCTTGGGGGAAGTTTGGGCCGGGGGACACCCCCGGAGCCCCCGGCAGGAACAATCCTGCACTGTTGTTAGGCTTATCACGCTGGCCACTCATGTCGAGAGAAAAAACCTTCCCTCCCTTGAGGGAGGGAATTGAAGGGAGGGTGAAATATTACCTTGACTGCTATCCCTCCGCGATAGAGATGGCGCGTTCCAAAGCTTTAAGTTTATTACGAGTTTCCTGGTATTCCGTCATAGGATCGGAGTCAGCAACAATTCCTGCACCGCCCTGCAAATAGACCATATCGTCTTTCATCACAATCGTTCGAATCGTAATGCAAGTATCCATATTGCCGGTGAAATCGAAGTACCCTACGGAACCGGCATAGGGTCCCCGCTTAGTCTTCTCCAACTCCGCGATGATCTCCATCGCACGTATCTTTGGAGCACCGGAAACGGTACCGGCAGGGAAGGATGCGCGCAATAGAGAAAATGCATCTTCGTTTGGATTGAGCTTGCCTTCTACTTCTGAAACTATGTGACTGACGTGTGAGTATTTCTCGATCACCATCATCTCCGGTACTCTTACTGTTCCATACTGGCAAACCCGGCCGAGGTCATTTCGTGCCAGGTCCACCAGCATTACGTGTTCAGCGCGTTCTTTGGGATCAGCCAGAAGCTCTTCAATCAGTGCTTGATCTTCCTCTTCGCTTGCTCCCCTAGGACGAGTACCAGCGATTGGCCGGGCTACCGCTCGATCTCCCTGGGCTTTCACCAGCACCTCGGGGCTCGACCCGATGAGTTGGAACTCCCCGAAGTTGAGGTAGAACATATAGGGCGAAGGATTAAGCATTCTAAGTGCACGATAAATATCAAAAGGCTTGGCATTTGTTCGCCTTCGCAGACGTTGAGAAAGCACTATCTGGATAGCATCCCCGGCAGCGATATATTCTTTACCAGCGCTAACGATCTGTGCAAATTCATCCTTACTGAAATTGGAATCAATATCTCCATTTGCTGCAATAGAGTCGGTGGCAATAAAGGTCTGCGATTCTGGAGGTAATGGCTTGCTCAAACTGGCAATAATACTTTCTATTTTGGCAATAGCCTCGTCGTATGCTGTGTCAGGATCGCTATCAACATAGGCGTTGGCAATGATTTTCATTTTGTGCTGCACGTGGTCAAATGCCAGCATTGTGTCTGTGAAGAGAAAAATGCAGTCCGGTAAATCGAGTTCATCATGGTCACACTGGGGTAGTTCTTCGAAAAAGTTGACGATGTCATATGCCATATATCCCACAGCTCCACCACAGAAAGGAGGGAGCCCCGGTATTTTGACAGCCTGACGCTCGCTGAGAAGCTCTTGAATCAAGTGTAAAGGATCGCGATTATCAAGCGTTATCTCCTTCTTCTCCGAGCCATTATGAATATAGGCATGATTCCCTTTGCTTTCAAGGATGCTAGAATGCCCTATCCCCATGAACGTGAAGCGCCCGAGGTTTTCTCCTCTTTCCACACTTTCTAAAAGAAAAGTAGGGGGCTCCTGACCAAGTTTCAGGAATACCGATACTGGCGTATCAAGATCAGCAGCTAATTCCCTGACAATTGGGATCAGTACTCCTTGTTTGGCTTTCTGTCTGAACAACTCTCGATCTGGAAAGTATTTGATTTCCATTATGCCTCCATAGGTTTTCCTCGGAATGATTAACTGATACTGCCACTTTTGTTATCTCTTATATACTCCGTTTCATCTCAGTGCTCTCTGTGATTGAAAAACATAAAAAAGCCTCCACCCCAAAGGGGCGGAGGCAAATCCGCGGTGCCACCCTTATTAGCTAATACACTTACAGTATTGGCTTTCTTGTTCAGATACGGCCTCTTGAGGCGATACCCTGGGCTCTGATAACGGTGCCCTCTCCGTCAAAGCCTACTCTCCTCAACTTGAATGGATTTCGGTTTGCAGCTCCCAGGCCCATTCCCTTTTCGCGTTAGTGCCAGGTTCTCACCTTACCCTGGCTCTCTGTGACTTGCCTTAAAAGGTACTACTCCTGTTCATAGCCTTTTGATCGATATTAAATTGTGTAGGAACAAATATAACAAGCAATTTGTTTTTTGTCAACTGAACGAATTGAATCATCGAGTTTACTATTTGGAGGATTTTGAAGAGGGCTTGCGCAGGGTCTTGGCTAACCACACATGCTCCCCGGCGGGGGAGAAGCCTGTGGCCTTAAAGAAAGCGATTGCTTCTTCGTTATCGGAACCGGTTTCTACAAGAATCATCCTGACCCCATCGCTGCGCCACCTTTTTTCCAGTTCGCGGTATAGTCGACGTCCAATATGCATTCCCTGGCATTCTTCGTCTATCAATATCCATGCCAGATACCCATACTTTTTCCAGGCAGTGCCCTCTTTTTCTATCGTAGTAGCCAGGGTGAAACCGACGATGTTATCGCCTTGTTCAGCTACAAGACAGTAATTCGGATCAGTAGTGAAGTACTCGGTAACTTCATATGGGTCCCATGTGCGATAAAGTGTGGGGAAATCCTCGCTGGTGAAGTGCTTTTCTCCCAGCCTGTAGACGGCTGAGATATCGTCTATTTCCATCTGACGGATAGTGGTCTTCTTGCCTGAACTCAATTTCTATCCTCTGCTTAAGCTAAAGTAACTTTGCCATCACCTTCGACTACTTCCCCGATTTGCTTTGCTTCTGGTAGGGAAGCGAGAAGGCTATTAACATCATCGGGTGAGCAAAAAATAGTCATTCCGACACCCATGTTAAATACGCGATACATTTCCTGCTCATCAATGTTGCCAAGCTTTTGAATTAGTCCAAAGATGGGAGGAATAGCCCAACTCCCTTTGCGGATATCTGCAGAAACACCTGATTGGAACAACCTGGGGATATTATCCAGAAGTCCACCACCTGTAATGTGTGCCAATCCTTTGATCTGTGGTAGTAAAGGCTTAAGCTGCTGAAAATAACAGCGATGAGGTCTGAGTAATTCCTCACCCAGAGAACATCTGAGTTTGGGATAGAATACATGAAGAGACGAAGGGGTAATATCGAATAATTTCCTGACCAAAGAATATCCGTTTGTATGCAGTCCGCTTGAAGGCAATCCCAAAATCACATCACCCGGCTCGATTGTTTTGCCATCGATGATTTTGTCCTTTTCCACAACTCCCACAATAAAGCCGACAAGATCGAAATCACCCTCGGCATAGATTCCGGGCATTTCTGCAGTCTCACCTCCGATGAGAGAACACTCCGATTCCTTACATGCTTCGGAGAGGCCTTTTACAATATCACCGACGTGTTCAGGGAAAAGCTTCCCAACGCCAACATAGTCGAGGAAAAAAAGCGGTTCAGCGCCGCAGGTGAGGATATCGTTGATGCAGTGATTAACCAGGTCGATACCGATGGTGTCATATATATCAAGAGCAGCGGCGATTTTAAGTTTGGTGCCAACGCCATCGGCACTGGAGACAATTACAGGATTCTCATAACCTGTGAGTTCGAATAGTCCGCCGAAGAATCCAAGGTCGCTGAGAACTTCAGGGCGCAGTGTGGGACGGGTATGTTTCTTGATCAGTTCGAGAGCTTGATCAGCGGCATCGATATCAACCCCGGCTGCGGCATAAGTCTGTTTGCGTGGTTCATCTGTCATCTTGTTTTCCTGAGGCATAGACTCAAAATCAGGTTGTCTCTAAGACGAATTTGTCCATTTCGAGCTGAATCGGTACTGGATAGTCTCCAGTAAAACATGCCAAACAAAATAAATCCTTTGGAAGATCAATAGCCTTGATTAACCCATCAATACTTAGATATCCTAACGAATCAGCACCAATCCATTCGCAGATTTCAGGGACTGATTTTTGGGAAGCGATAAGCTCCCGACGGGTGGCCATATCGATACCGAAAACGCATGGGTAACGAATTGGCGGAGCACAAATTCGAAAGTGAATTTCTTTCGCCCCCGCCTTTTTTAGTAGTTCTACAATGCGGGGGGTTGTGGTGCCGCGCACGATGCTGTCATCAACCACTACCACTCGCTTACCAGAAATAGCTCCTGGTAGAGGGCTGAATTTAAGCCGGACTCCAACGTCGCGCAGGCGTTGATCGGGTTGAATGAATGTTCGCCCTACATATCTGCTTTTCAATAAACCTTCACCAAACGGAATCCCGGAAGCCTGGGAATATCCTACACTAGCAGCAGTGGCTGAGTCAGGGACACCGATAACAATATCAGCATCTACCGGATGTTCACGTGACAGTCCTGCACCCATCGCTTGCCTGGCAGGGTATAGCTGTCGTCCACTAATACAGCTGTCCGGACGTGCGAAATAAATATACTCGAATACGCACAGAGCACGATCATTGGTAAGATTCGTAGCAGGATAGCTATGAAGTCCTGATCTATCAATCATAATAATCTCACCCGGATCAACTGCTCGCTTGTACTCAAAACCTAACTGATCTAATGCACAACTCTCAGACGATATGGCCCAACCGTTACCATTTACAGATCCCAGACAGAGGGGCCTGACGCCAAGGGGATCACGCACACCGAGAATAGCATTGTTAGTCATGATCACCAGACTGTATGCCCCCTGAAGCCGGCCCATGGCATATCGTATTTTATCGACTAATGTGCTCCCTGGTGCCGATGCAATAACTTGAGCAATAACTTCAGAGTCTGTGGATGCATTGAAAACATAACCCTGATTTATTAATTCAGCTTTTAAGTATGCTGCGTTAATAAGATTGCCGTTGTGTGCTAGAGCGATCTCCCCAATAGGGCTGGGAATAACGATAGGTTGAACGTTAGCATAGTAGCTTGAGCCGGTAGTGGAATAGCGTGTATGCCCAATTGCCATACTACCACCAAGTTGTTCAAGGACTTCTTCGTTGAAAACCTGAGAGACTAGTCCCATATCTGCATAGAGAGAGATGGAATCACCGTCAGTAGTAGCAATACCGGCACTTTCCTGGCCGCGGTGTTGAAGTGCGTAGAGGCCGAAATATGTGAGTCTTGCTACGTCCTCATCCGGAGCGTAAATACCAAAAACGCCGCAAGCTTCATGTAGGGACATAACTTATCCAGCAAGAGATTCCTATCCATTATAGTCCGTACTCTTGTCATGGGTCAAATTAAGATAGAGTAGGAGTCAATTGATAGACAAAAGATGGAGGTAATGATAGAATATATGCGTATAAGCGCATATAAGGGTTAAAGGGGGTGTAATGCGTGATCTGGTTAAAACCTTTAAAGCTCTAAGCGATGAAACACGGCTTAGGATGTTAAATGTGTTATTGGAACGGGAATGTTGCGTATGTGAGGTGATGCAGGTGTTGGATATCTCTCAAACCAGGGCATCACGTAATCTTGGGATGCTGCATGACGCCGGTTTTCTAAAGATGCGAAAAGATGGGTTGTGGTCTCACTATTCCATTGATTATGAATCTGTGAAGACGTATTGTCCGAATCTTGTCGATGTAGTGAAGATGGCTTTGGAAGATAACGAAGAAGCTGTGTTGGATCGTGAGCGGTTGAGAGAGGCGGAAAGCATTGGATCTGCTTGCGCACCTGCGTGTTGCGAATAAAAATATTGGAGGTTAAAAATGGAAAATCTCAATGATGATAAAATCCGTCAGGTTGTGCGGGAAAATTATGCCAAAGTGGCTGAAAGCGGTGGGAGTAGTTGTGGTTGTGGTACCCCATCAGATTTGCCAGTGATTGAAACACCCTGTTGCGGAGGTCCCAGCCCTCTGCAGAAGGAACGCCCGATTCAAGATTCCACTCGGATGGGATACTCATCGGAAGATTTAGCCAGTGTACCGGAAGGGGCTAACATGGGATTGGGTTGCGGTAATCCCCAGGCCATTGCGGCCCTTAAGCCAGGTGAGACAGTTGTTGATTTGGGAAGTGGCGGCGGATTTGATAGTTTTCTTGCAGCAAATAAAGTAGGCTCAGAAGGGTATGTTATTGGAATTGATATGACTCCGGAGATGGTAAGCAAGGCAAGGGAAAATGCTTTGAGAAATCGATATACCAATGTTGAGTTTAGGCTGGGGGAGATTGAGCATTTGCCCGTGGCTGACAACAGCGTAAGTGTTATTCTGTCAAATTGTGTGATCAACCTTTCACCGGACAAACCAAGTGTATATCGTGAGGCGTTCCGTATTCTGAAGCAAGGCGGGAGACTGGCGATTTCCGATATGGTTGCCATAGCTGAACTTCCGGACGAGCTGAAAAACGATCTTGATAATTATTGTGGCTGCATAACAGGTACTATACCTGCTGTCGAGATCGAGCAAATGCTTACAGAAGCCGGATTCGAGAACATACGAATTAAGCATAAAGACGAAAGTAAAGAATTTGTAACTGAATGGGTGCCTGGTAAGAGCATCGAAGATTATGTGGTTTCTGCAACTATTGAAGCATTCAAGCCTTGATGTCATTTAACCTGGTGAGGCAGTAAATGACAGAGAAAACCTCAATATTGTTCCTATGTACCGGTAACTCGTGCTGAAGCCAGATGGCGGAAGGATGGGCACGTCATTTGAAAGGTGATGTCATCGATGTATACTCGGCTGGGATTGAGACGCATGGACTGAATCCTTACGCGGTACAGGTGATGCGGGAAGCAGGCGTGGATATATCGAAACAGCGCAGTAAAAATGTGAGCGAGTTTGTTGATAGAGAGTTCGATTATGTAATTACTGTCTGCTCTGATGCTGATGAGAAATGCCCCTTCTTTTCGGCTCGAACTAAAGTGATCCATCACGGATTTGACGATCCTCCCAAACTACCAGCAAATGCAAAGAGTGAGGAAGAAAAAATCTCTCATTATCTCTGCGTGAGAGATGAAATAAAAACTTACGTTGAGACGCTACCTGAATCACTCGTATAACTTGCGTTGGCTTGGTGGTTTTCCATACCTCATGTTGGTGCCAGCACCAACATATCTGATTGCTATCCCCCAAAGCTCGACGGTGTATTATTAATCCGGCAATTAAATACTGATAAAATATCACTTGTAGGATGTCATTCTGAGGGAGTTTTACGACCGAAGAATCTCTTGCCAGGAAGGAGGGAGATTCTTCACTTTGTTCAGAATGACACTCATTGGAAAAAGAGCGCCTATTTAATTGCCTATTTAATAGTGAATGTTATAATGATGCGTTATGAGTGTCCGATACACTTATAAAGATTTCAAGTCTATCCTCAACAAGATGAGGTTCATCGATAACTGGTTCTGGTGCCGATACACTCTAAATCCTTACAACGACTGTGAATTTGCTTGTACCTATTGCGATTCGCGCAGTCATAAATATCATCTTCACCCCGACTTCGATCAAGAGATATTCGTAAAAACCAATGTAGGTACCATGCTGGACAATCGACTGCGTAGAGCCAGAACGCTGTTGCCGGATGTCGTTGCCATTGGCGGTACGTGTGACGCATATCAGCCCGCAAAGGCCGAATTCAAAAATACCCGGACATGCCTTGAAGTATTGCTCAAACATCACTATCCGGTCTCACTTTCAACAAAATCCAATCTTGTTCTGAGGGATTTGGAGCTACTATCAAATATTTCGGATGATACGTGGTGTACGGTTGGAATCACAGTCACTACTGTGGATGAAGAACTGGCATCGTTTCTGGAGCCCAATGCCCCTTCTTCGCATATTCGTCTTGAGACACTGCGCCAGATTAATACTTATGCTCCAAACATTCAGGTAGGGATACATCTAATGCCGATTGTCCCTTTCCTTGGAGATGACGAACAGAGTCTTGAATCGGTGGTACGGGATGCCAAAGAAAGTGGCGCTGATTTTATCCTGTTCGGTGCCGGGATGACGATGAGAGATAATCAGGCGATGTTGTACTTCACGAAGCTCAGCAAACGGTTTCCGGATGTCATCGAAAAATATGAACAGTTGTATCAAACGAAGTTTGATCCTGATACAGGGTATGTGGGTCGAGATTTGCCGCAGGGATATTATGCTGTTCGGATTAGTAAGATAATGCTTGTTTTATGTGAAAAGTATGGGATCAAATCTAGAACCAAGCGATACATTCCTAATGACTTTCGCTACTGGAATTATAAAATAGCCGAAGAGTTTATGAATGAATCTTACATTGCTCAAATGAATGGCAAAGCCTGGACAAACATCTTTTGGGCTGGCCAGAATATCCAAAACCTCCGGGAATCAATAGTCGATGTGGCCGAAAGAGGAGATTTGCAATCCATCCGTAATATTGGGTCCGAGCTAGAGGAGCACATATTGAGAGAGTTAAAAGAGGCAAACTAGAGCCAATTCACGAAGATTCTCATTAAAACGTTAATATACAAATGGATTAGAAATGCCGGCCAATAGGAATTTCCTCGATAGACAACATACCCGAAGAAAATACCGATCGGGATGCAGCTGATAACCTCGATTTCCGGCTTGCCTAAGTGCAAGAGCAAGAACGGAATCATTTGAATAAAAATGCTCCCCTCTTTGAACCTCTCTTTTAATCCGAAGAGCATGAAACCCCGGAAAATAAACTCCCAGCCACATAGATACGCGGCCATCTCTAGAAAATACGTGGGTAAATCAAAGTCGCTGACGGTGTAGTAGTTCTCAAATGATGAAAACCGCGATGTAATCAGAAGTATGGGAATTGCCACAATACACGTAATTGCAACATAGATACCCCACAATCTGATGTTACCGAGACGCAAACCAAAATCAAGCGGATTTTTTCGTAAAAGAATGACGATAGTAGCGAGAGGCAGGAACGCATAGTAAAACAGTCCATCGGACCATCTTAATCCAGGGGAATGGTATTGCTCCAGGGTAAGGAAAAGCATAGCCGCGCAGATGACTATGGCTTCATTGCGATTCCTGACAAGAAAGAACCACATCCCACTGAGCTCGTTTTTTATTAGCTCAAACATGGTACCAACACAATAAAATCGTTCTCATTATACACTGTTGCAGTCGCAAAAGTTGAGTCAATAATAGATGTGATAGAATTTTAAACAGGAGATGATAATGAATTACGAAGCTAACTGTAAGACTACTGCGATGGGAGTTATGCCTCACAAAGACCCCGAGCGTGCACTGGAACTGGCATTGGGATTGGATATACCGTTCTGGCCACAACTTCCCCGAATATCTTTTAGCGAAGATATGTTTGCTCAGCTTGCCGATGGATTTCCGGGGACGCATATCAATCTTGAGGAAAAGAGAGTTGAATTTGATACATCACGGTTCGCTGAAGAGTTAGGCGAGTTTTCTGCCAGAATGGATGATAGTGATCTCTATACTATTCATGATCGGAACTCGATGACGTATCAGCGATATCTCGAGACTGACTTTAGTGACCGTGCAACTATTCGGGGACAGTTTTGTGGGCCCGTAAATCTTGGATTCAGGGTCACAGATGAAGAAAAGAGACCACTAATCTACAATGATGATGTTCGATCGCTGTTGTATGATTTCGCCTTGAGGAAAATAAACCTCCAGTACCGACAATTGGCTGCAAAGCATTCGAAAGCATTTGTATGGGTAGATGAACCGGGATTGGGCTGGGTTTTCAATTCACATGTTGGATACAATGAGCTTCAAGCTCAGAAGGATTACCGTGATTTTCTGGATGGGTTTGAAGGTCCGAGAGCTCTGCATCTGTGTCTGAATGTCCATTTACCCTATTTGTTTGAGTTGGGATTGGATATTCTTTCGATTGATGCCTTTCAATTTGAGACGATGCCAAAAGGGTATTCAGAAGATATTGCCAGGTTTCTAAAAGGCGGAGGTATCCTTTCGTGGGGATTAGTACCAACGGAATCGGTTACGCTTAATCCAGAGACTCCGGAAACGTTGTTCAAGCGATTGGTGAACTATTGGGAAGTAATTGCTCGGAATTCCGATGTATCGTCTGAACAGATCGCGAGACAGGCGCTTATTGCTCCGGCGAAGTGTTGCATCAAGAATGCCGTCCAGGTTGATATGGATGAAGAAGATCGAAAAGTAGCAGCCAGTTGTTCTGACTCTCAAATGGAGGAGAGCCTGGTTGAGAGATCCTTTTCATATCTGGGAGAAATTTCAGGGATGTTAAGGGAGAAGTATAATCTCTGATTTGGAGGACAATGATGGAGAAGAAAGCAATAATTCTAAAGACGTCAGCTACTGATTCGCCATATTCACCAGCGATGGTTTATGGATCGCTGGTGTTCGTTTCCGGACAAGTACCGATCGATCCGAAAAAAGGAAACCTCATTTCAAATGACTTCGAACAACAAGTTGAGCAGACTTTCGTCAATTTAAAAACTATTTTGGAAGAGGCCGGATCGTCTCTGGATAGAGTCATAAAGACCACGGCGTTCTTAACGGACATGGGAGATTTCCCGAAGCTAAACGAAGTCTATAAAAAGCATTTCCAGAAGGATCGGCCGGCCAGAAGCTGTGTCGAGGTAAGCAGACTCCCGTTTAATCGATCGCCGGGTAAATTCCCCGCGGCTTGCCGCGATAAATACAAAATTCCGAATTGATACCCCGCTGCTCTGCCGCGGGGTAGTTCATTGCAAAGATCGAGATCGAAGCAATTGCAGCTATCTGATCACTTACTTATCAATTGAGCCACTGTCACTCCAGCCCCACCCTCCCAGGGATCGGCTGGGCGGAACGATTCTACTAGTGGGTGCCGTGACAGTTCCCGACTTACAACCAACCGCAGTGTGCCCGTACCCTTTCCGTGAACAACTCTGACTGTATGCGCTCCTGATACATAAACATCATAGAGAGATTTGTCCAGCTTGATTAACGCCTCTTCGACGCTCAGGCGCCGCAACATTATTTCGGGTTCAGACGAAAACATTATGTAATTTCCTTTCTCCTAAAGACAGGCCATCTAAAATCTAGAAGTGTAAACACCATGAAGAAAAGCAATAAATTACGAAGTGCGAGAACGTAGATAGGCACTGAGTCAAGGTCATAAACAAGGTCCAGATAGTGATCAGAGAAGATATAGTCATAGTGATATGAAAAAATATAGACCGTCATAAGAGCAATGGTGGCATAAATAGCCCACGAGAAGATACGCCATCGACCTGATATGAGCGGGATAAGAGGATATAGCCAAATGATGTACTGAGGTGAAAAAACCTTGTTGGCGAGCATAAAAACGATTATTGCCAAAATTGAGAAGGTTATTAATCGGGAATGGAATTCTCTCTCATCAAGAGACCTGCCCATCCATTCTCTACGAGCATAAACACCGTAAACTAATGCCAACAAAAATAGCACAATTAACGGCGAATATCTTGCCATGAAATCGGCAGTTGATGAGATTATTTCCCATGATCCACTTTCGGCTATCAAGTCAGTTTCAATAGATGAAATGCCCCAATTATGGCCCAGTAATAAAATGGAAGCATAAGTGCTTTCCACCTGTAAACCACGTTCGCTGTGATATGTAAAAGAATCGACGAATCCGTCAAAGCTGATACACATACACGGTATGCTTACTATGATTAACGTTGCGGCGAACGCCAGTCCCCCTTTCAAAATATTTCGAAGGTCATTACGCCGTAGCAAATAGAGCGCCAGGATTGGGACTATTATAATCGGGAATATCTTGATCATCGTTCCCAGAGCCAGAAACACCCATGCAAGAGTGTTTTTCCCTGAAATGAAAGCCCATATAGCTAACAATACCAGCACGGCCGCAGCAAGGTCGAAATGGTCTATAATGGTTGGCCCTAACGATAGTAGCCCGATAGTATAGATCGATAAAACAGTTATCGCTGAATATCCCAATCGTTTTGCCAATGCCCAGAGGGCCCACATACCGATGAGATTAAAGAGAAGCATTTCTACAGCGAAGGCTATATGGTAACCGATGTCACTTTCAGCAAAGACTCGTGGTATGAGAAAAAGGGGCAGTGAGAGCGGGGCATATTCGATATCAAAATCCTGATAGGGCAACTCTCCTTCGAAAACACGATCAGCATAATGGAAGTAGAGAGAACGGCTATCCCCTTCTGCATAATTGGGATATTCACTACTATCTGGAAATGCTCCCTGAAATATCACCATGAAGATAATGATGTGCAGCATCGCAAAAATAACAAGTGGATAAAACCGCTTTGTTGTATTGCTGGCCATTGCCTTATGGAGCATTGCAGTCATATAGTAGACCTTTGGATAAGCTATTCGTATAATAGTCAATACAAAGGAGGCTTGCAATGTTGAAACTGGCTATCTCGGGTAAGGGTGGTGTTGGCAAGACGACTCTCTCCAGTTTACTGGCTCGTATTTATGCTTCCAAAGGTCACAAAGTTCTGGCTATCGATGCTAACCCGGACGCGAACTTCGGGACAGCCCTGGGCATTCCCTGGGAGGAGATAATCAAAATCACGCCGATAGCAGAAATGGACCAATTAATTGAAGAACGTACCGGTGCCAAACCAGGGACTTCCGCCACTTTTTTCAAATTAAATCCCAAAGTAGATGACATCCCTGACCGTTTTTCCGTGGAAACAAACGGAGTAAAACTGCTTATGCTTGGCACTGTAGACTCCGGTGGTGCTGGATGCATATGTCCGGAGAGTACACTTCTTAAGGCACTTCTCAGTCATTTGATATTGAGACGAGAGGACACTGTAATACTGGATATGGATGCAGGAGTTGAACATCTCGCAAGAGGTACGGTGCGTGCTGTGGATGCCTTCATTGTAGTGGTGGAACCCGGACAGCGAAGTATACAGACTGCAAAGTCGGTTAAGAAACTGGCCGCTGACCTGGGTGTAAAAACTACTTATGTTGTAGGCAACAAGATAAACAGTCCGGATGACGAAGAATTCGTAAAAAGCAATCTTCCTGATTTTGAAGTGTTGGGATTCTTAAGTGCAGATAAAATGGTGCGCGAAGCTGATTTCAAAGGAATGAGCCCGTATGATTTGGCACCGAACGCAGTTGCTGAAGTAACCAAAATAGTTGAACGATTAGAAGAAATCCAGGGGAGCGGTGATGGCAAAGCAGACGGTTAGAGATATCGAAGTCGAAAACAAACGTGTATTGGTACGAGTGGATTTCAATGTGCCGAGGGACAAATCCACTGGAGAGATAACTGATGATGCTCGTATAATCGCAGCGGTACCAACCATACAATATTTGGTGGACGAAAGAGCGAAAGTTATTCTGTGCTCTCATTTGGGGCGACCTAAAGGGGAGGTCCGAGATGATATGAGGCTGGCGCTGGTCGGGGAACGACTTGGTAAGATTATGGGAAAACCAGTACGGTGTACCCGGGATTGTATTGGTACGGAGGTTGAAGCTGCCGTTGGGGAAATGCAACCAGGAAGCATAATACTTCTGGAAAATCTCCGGTTTCATCCTGAAGAAGAGAAGAATGATCCTGCGTTTGCGGAATCATTAGCCCGGTTGGCTGATGTGTATGTCAACGATGCGTTCGGCACAGCCCATCGCGCTCATGCTTCGACAGTGGGAGTTACAAAATACTTGCCTGCGGTCTCAGGCTTTCTGATGGAAAAAGAGCTCGAATTTCTGGGCAATACGCTTGCTGATCCGGAGCGGCCGTTCGCAATGATAGTAGGAGGGGCTAAAGTTGCTGATAAGATTAATCTCCTTGAGAACATTTTAGAGAAGGTAAACGTGTTGATTATCGGTGGAGGGATGGCGAATACTTTCTTGAAATCAATGGGATATGATGTTGGCAGTTCCAAGGTTGAGGATGACCAGCTTTCTTTTGGACGGAGCCTGGTTACCAAAGCAGCTCGAAAAGGTGTTCGACTTATGCTTCCGGTTGATGGCGTTGCGGCTTCAGAATTCAGTGAAAATGCGGAATGCAAGACCGTACCGTTGGGGGGAGTTCCATCAGGATGGCAATTGTTGGATATTGGACCGGAAAGCATCAAGGCGTTTAGTGATGCTTTGAAGGATTGTAAAACAATAGTATGGAATGGCCCTATGGGTGTTTTTGAGTATGCGTCATTTGCTCAAGGTACCGAGGCTTTGGCTTCTTTAATAGCTGAATTAGAGGCTACCACAATCATTGGTGGTGGGGACACAGCGGCTGCTGTTAAAAGAATGGGATTAGCGAGCAAGATGACCCATGTATCAACCGGTGGTGGGGCATCACTGGAATTTCTGGAGGGGAAAACTCTCCCCGGTGTAGCTGCGTTGTTGGATAAAGAAACAAGCTAGCTCACGAATAGCTAGACACATCCGCCAATTCGATAGTTACGTTTTTCTCCGGTATTTGAACAGTCAACAAGCGCCCAGATTTGGATACGTAATGTATCTCTCCCAGTGCAGGCACAGTGCAAACATAGATTGTAACTGTTTCTCCTTCCACCACCGGCTCTTCCAGCCGGACATCGATGACCAGATTATCTATACCGAAATCCCCAGGGAAAATGACGGGTACAGTTAGTGACTCGCCATCCTTGAGAGGAAGCGTTCGGTACATCATATCAAGCCAGCCAACCATATTTTCGGCTAGAAGTACAGTATTGGGTTCAAGTACGATATCGTGTTCTTTTATATCATCTCCCATGGTGATTACCAAATGAGCTGTGTTGTCCTCGATTTGGCAGTCGACCGACCCCTCTCTGGACTGTCAGCCAGAGCCAACGGAGATATCCATTTGATATGAGATCGGTATGTCAATTTGAGTAACCTGCAGAGTTCCACTGGCTGTAGTCGGTTTACACGCATCGCTTTCCTGTAATTCAAGTACTGATGCAATCGTGAAGGATTTTTCACCATTATGATCGGTTTCAGCTATCACTTCGTACTCATTGAAACCATATTGTTCACTATCCACAAAAAACTCATATTGCCATTTCTCTCCGACGTTGAGATCAAGAATATTTCTCCCATTTATACTGTCTGAGGTTGGTATCGAATCTCCATTATCACATCCCAAAAGTGATGTGGCAGTTACCAGCATCAGGGCAAATGTAATAAATACTCTAATTTGCATATCGTTACCCATTAGAGCCTCTTGCAAAATTCTTTTTCAACCCCCTTGCCCCCACTCTTGGGGGAATGTTTTAGGTTCAGGGGACACCCCTGAAACCCCGGCAGGAGGAATCCTGCACCTCTTTTTGCAAGTGGCTCATTAGTCATAAATTTCATCCGGCGCAAAGCCGCCTTCGAGTCCCTTACTATCGGCTTCTTTTTCGGTGTGAGTTGCGAATGTCTCCTCAGGTGATAGCGGGTCCATTGACACAATAAAGGATTTTGAGATAATTCTCTCTACCTTGCGACTGCATCGGGGGCATTCGGTAATTGGCTCGTCGGAGATAGCTTGCCTCATCTCAAATTTAACTTTACATAAAGGGCAATTACTTCCAGATTTCGATTGATACTCATAGATAGGCATCGGGTTTTTTCCTGGAATGCGGTTTGATTAGGATCATACTTCTTTCCCACAGCACTTCTTATATTTTTTCCCACTGCCACATGGGCAAGGATCATTACGTCCAACCTTTTTCCCGGCTGGAATTGCTGATTTCACATCGCTTTGTTTTGGAGAAGGCTCACTGGAAATATTGGCATGGTATATGGAACGCACGATGTCGTTTTGAATATTTGCCTGCAGTTCAAGATATCTTTGATGAGACTGGCTTTTATATGCAACCAGAGGATCTCTCTGAGCATAGGCTTGCAGACCAATTCCCTGGCGCATGTTCTCCAGGACCGTAAGGTGTTCTCGCCAACGGACATCTATGGCTCGTAGCATGATCAAGCGCTCAAGAAGGCGTGTATTTTCTGCACCGATCTCCTGCTCTTTTCGATCATACAATTCATTAGCAGTATTCAGCAGTTCGTCTTCGATCTCACTGCGACTCATTTTACTCATATTGCTCTGATTGAGATCGGGCGGTAGGGGATAAATCGCGCCGACCGAGCCAAGAAGTGCCTCCATGTTCCATTCGTCACCATGCTCATCAGCCAGATTACCAGCAACAACGCTACTGATTTCCTGATCGATCATGTCTTGTATGTTTGCCTTAAGATCAGCACCGGTAAGGAGTTTTTCCCTCTCACCGTAGATGATTTCACGGTGCTTGTTTAAAACATCATCGTATTCAAGTAAGCGTTTGCGGATATCGAAATGATGAGCTTCGACCCGTACTTGAGTGCTCTCGATAGACTTTGAAACCATCGAATGTTCAATAGGGGTGTTCTCGTCGAAGCCAAAACGCTCCATTATGCCGCCAATGCGATCACCACCAAAACGACGCATAATATCGTCCTGAACAGAAACGAAGAACCTTGAACTGCCCGGGTCTCCCTGACGGCCGGCACGGCCTCGTAATTGATTATCAATTCGTCTGGCTTCATGACGCTCTGTACCGATGATATGCAATCCTCCGGCATCAACAACTTTCGACTTTGCCTCATCGCAAAGGGCATACTTCTCTGCCAATACGGCAGCCCATCGATCAGGGTATTTAATGGTAGGGCTTTCATTGCGGCGTAGCATACCGAGGGCATCGTTCCAGGAAGCGCTGGGAACAGCGGCCAAATCGATTTGTTCCTTATGTAATTGATCACGAGCCATTTCCTCGGGATTGCCACCAAGTAGAATATCCACGCCGCGACCTGCCATATTGGTTGCAATGGTTACCGCTCCGGCTTCTCCAGCTTGTGATACAATACGAGCTTCCTTTTCATGGAGCTTCGCATTAAGTACGTTGTGTTTGATGCCTTTCCTGGTGAGCATATCACTTAACTTCTCCGAGTTCTCAACAGAAACGGTACCAACAAGAATTGGGCTGCCAATGTCACGGAACTCTTCGATCTCGCGAACAACTGCCCGGAATTTGGCTTCTTCGTTCTTGTATATCTGATCCTGATACTCAACCCGTATGAGCGGTTTGTTTGTGGGGATGGATACCACATCAAGATTATAGATCTTATGAAACTCCTCAGCTTCAGTTACGGCAGTACCAGTCATTCCGGAAAGTTTGTCATACATTCGGAAGTAGTTCTGAAAGGTAACCGTAGCCAGGGTGACGCTCTCCCGCTGTATCTTTACTTTTTCCTTTGCCTCAATAGCCTGATGTAGCCCATCCGAATACCGGCGGCCCGTCATCATGCGACCGGTGAATTCGTCAACAATGACAACTTCACCATCCCTTATCACGTATTCCTTATCTCGCTGGAAAAACACCTGGGCTCTGAGCGCATTTTCCATATAATGAACCAGATGATAGTTTTGGGGATCATACAAATTGGGAACCCCAAGAGCTTTTTCCATCTTGGCTATACCGGAATCCGTTAACATGATTGATTTTATTTTTTCGTCGATAGTAAAATCAGTTTCCTCAGCCAGTCTGGGAACAAGTCTGGCAAAGGTCTTATATGTTTCAGGTGGTTCTTCGGCCTGCCCACTGATGATAAGAGGAGTGCGTGCTTCATCGATGAGGATATTATCTACTTCATCAACGATTGCGTAGTTGAACCCTCGTTGGGCTCGTTGCGTGATATGGGCAACCATGTTGTCTCGAAGATAATCGAAACCGAATTCGTTATTTGTTCCATACGTGATATCAGCCCCATAAGCCTCCTGCCGATTTACTGGTTTGAGGTGAGGCCAGTCATCGTCACCGGAATCATATTCCGGATCGTAGAGGAAGGCGGCGTCATGTTGGATACATCCTATATTTAAACCAAGGCCAAGATAAACGGGGCCCATCCACTGTGTATCACGTTTGGAAAGGTAATCGTTCACTGTAATAACGTGTACCCCATTGCCGGTAAGCGCATTGAGATAGATTGGCAACGTGGCCGCCAGAGTTTTGCCCTCTCCTGTTTTCATCTCAGCTATTTTGCCTTGATGAAGAACAATGCCACCAACAAGTTGGACATCATAGTGGCGAAGGCCTAAAACCTGCCTGGCAGATTCACGAACCGCAGCAAAAGCCTCTGGAAGGATGTCTTCGAGGGAATCTCCGGAGTTCAGCCGTTCTTTGAACTCCTCGGTCTTAGACTGAAGTTGGCTTAGGCTGAGGCCTTCGAAATCTGGTTCAAGGGAGTTGATTTTATCAACTATTGGATCGAGGCGCTTCAGTTCCTTCTCGTTGGAATCCCCCATAATGTTGAGAAGCTTTTTGAACACATATCACCTCATGATTGAAACATGGCACCTATCGAAAGATCAGCATGAATACGATGGATTGCCTCACCGATAAGTGATGACAAAGAAAGAACGGTAAGTTTTTCAATTCGCTTGGATTCGGGTACCGGGACACTATCGGTAACTACGATTTCTTTTAACGGGCTCTTGGCAAGTCTTTCAATTGCTGGTCCGGATAAGATTGGATGAGTACAACAAGCATAAACCTCTTTGGCTCCATTATCAGCGAGGGCAACAGCAGCTGAACTGATAGAACCGGCAGTATCTATTTCATCATCGAACAGGATAGCTGGCTTGCCGGACACATCACCGATAACCTGGTGTGTTTCCGTGCTGTCAGTATTTCCGATACGCCGTTTTTCAATGATTGCCAGGGGCGCGTGCATTCTCTCGGCCAGATCTCGAGCGCGTTTGGAAATACCCACATCTGTCGCAACAACCACCAGGTCTTCTAATCCTTTTTCCTCGAAATAGTCACTTAGAATATATAGAGCTGTCAGTTCATCGACTGGGATATTGAAAAACCCCTGTATCTGACCTGCATGCAGGTCCAGGGTGAGAACCCTTCGCGCACCGGACGCTGTTATCAGGTCGGCCACCAGGCGTGCAGTGATTGGTACACGTGGTTGATCTTTTTTATCGGTACGCGAATAACCAAAATATGGGAGAACCGCTGTAACCCTTCTTGCGGATGCACGACGGGCTGCATCGATCATAATAAGCAACTCCATCATGCTTTGGTTCACTGGTGTTGATATGGGCTGTACGATAAATACGTCACGTCCGCGCACGTTTTCAAGAATGCGAACAAAAATATTTTCATTGGAGAATTGGGAAACATCTATTTGTCCCAGAGGAACACCCAGGTACTCACAGATTGAATGGGCTAACTCGGGGTGAGTATTACCGGAAAAAACCTTCAATTCGTCAGACAATTTTGATGCCTCCAGTTACCTTTGTAGTTAAATAATTATTGTCCTTTGTATATGGGTTCTCTTTTCTCAAGCCAGGCAGCTACACCTTCCTCGTGATCCTTGGTGAACATTGTAATAGCGGTAGCCGCAGCAGTCATATCCAGATTTGCGGACAAATCAGTATTTAGCCCTTTGTATACCAGTTGTTTAACAAATCGCGTAACGATTGGAGGGCTTTTGGCAATCATTTCTGCTTGCTCTTGAGTAGCTTTCTCCAGCTCTTCTGATGACACCAGTTTATTCAAAAGCCCGATCTTCAGCGATTCTTCAGCACTGACCCATCTACCTGTGTAAAGTATGTCCAAAGCGGTGCTCGAACCAACAATTCGGGGAAGGAGATAGCAGGCTCCGGAGTCCGGAACTATCGCTGTGGCAATTTGAGCAGCCATGAATCGGGTTTTTTCACAACCGATCCTAATATCACAGGCGCACGGCCAGTCAAATCCTCCTCCCACGGCAAGTCCGTTAATAGAGGCAATTGTAGGAATAGGCATGTTCCATAGTTTTTCCGTTATTCCATGGACTACTTTGCGAACCCACTTTCGCATTTGCTCCATGTTCCAATCAGCATAGAGCTCGTCATCAGCGATGTCTCCGCCGCCGCAGAATGCCTTGGTGCCGGCTCCCGTGAAAATAAGTACTCGAAGATCATCATCGTAGGCAACATCGCTTAAAGCCGTGTTGATCTCCAGCATCATCTTTTGATTGACCGAGTTGGCTCTATCTGGGCGATTGAGGGTAAGTGTGGCAATATGGCTTTGCTTCTCCAGTTTGATGGTTTCAAAATCCAATAGTTTCCTCCCTCCGAGGTATAGTAAACTTGGGGGACAAAATAATGATAGCACAAGGGTCTGTGAGGAGCAACGCGGGAGGCAAAGATATCTCTATGGAATATATTGAACAAATCAAATATATACTCAGCTGACGGTATTATGATCATCTTTTTTCATATAAGCCAGATTGCGTAATCTATGTTCTATCCAATGCTAAGCAGATTAGACAGGTTGATGCACATTCGGAAAAGGTGTAACATAAAGTCGCATGCGCCCCTGTAGCTCAGAGGATAGAGCACCGGCCTCCGGAGCCGGGTGCGAGGGTTCGAGTCCCTCCGGGGGTACCATCACGTGAAAAAGGAGGTTAGCTTTGCCTATAACAGAAGTTCGATGGCATGGCCGTGGAGGGCAGGGAGCAGTCACCTCTACCGAACTTATCGCCCTCGCCGCCATCAATAAAGAGAAGTATGCCCAGTCATTCCCCAGTTTCGGTCCCGAGAGAAGAGGCGCGCCGGTGCAGGCGTTTCTCAGGGTGGGAGATGAGCCGATCAGGGTGAGATCGGAGATTACCGAACCAGATGTGGTAGTGGTGCTTAATCCCGATTTGTTTGAGTCTGTCGATGTGACTTCAGGGCTCAAAGAAAACGGGATACTGGTGATCAATACCAGAAAGTCGCTGGAAGAGGTCAAAGCCACTTATGGCAAGGGGCACAGGGTTGCCATTGTTAATGCCATGAAAATCGCCCGTGAGTCGATTGGCTTACCGATAACCAATACTACCATGATGGGGGCGTTGCTGAAGGTGGCTCCCCTCGTGGAACTGGATGACATGATTGGTCCGCTGGAGCATCGCTTTGGTAAAGTGGCCGAAAAGAACATCACTGCCATGAAAAGGGCTTATCAAGAGATCGTAGTGGAGGGGCAGTAAGATGGCCGATTTAACCTGGAAAGATATGGAGATAGGAAACATAATTACCACGCCGGGAAGCGCCAGGGCGTATCGAACCGGTGATTGGAGATCGGATAAGCCGATCAAGGATTACGAGACGTGCATCAAATGCGGAATGTGCTGGCTCTATTGCCCTGAGGCGGCTATCACGATTGATGATGATGGCATGTATGGTTTTGACCTCTTCTATTGCAAGGGATGTGGTATTTGCGCCGAGGAGTGCCCCAAGAAGTGCATTACGATGATTGAGGAGGAGGAGGTCTAATGGCTAAGAAAGTTGGAATGGAAGGTTCACTGGCCGTTTCCGAGGCGGTGAAACTGGCCAATACCGATGTGGTTGCCGCTTATCCAATTACTCCTCAGACTCACATTGTGGAGAGCCTGGCCGAGATGGTGGCCAACGGGGATCTTGACGCTGAGTATATTCCGGTAGAATCGGAACACTCAGCGATGAGCGCTTGTCTGGGATCATCCGCTGTTGGAGCGAGGACTTTCACCGCAACCGCCGGGCAAGGGTTGGAACTGATGCACGAGGTTCTGTACGTAGCCTCGTCCATGCGGTTGCCAATTGTAATGGCTGTAGCCAATCGTGCCCTGTCTTCGCCGTTGAGTGTATGGGGCGACCATTCGGATGTTATGGCAGTCAGGGATTGCGGATGGATTCAGGTATTCGCGGAGAATGCACAAGAGGCGCATGACCTGGTTCTCTGGGCTTTCCGGGTTGGTGAAGATACTAATGTACTGTTTCCGGTAATGGTGAATATTGATGGCTTCAACCTTTCTCATGTAACAGAGCCACTCTTGTTGATGGAACAAGCGGATGTGGATAAATATCTTCCGGTGAATAAATATCCGTTACCGTTGCATCCTGACAAACCTGTTACGATGGGAGCTTTCGGCCCACCTTTCATTTATACGGAAGCAAAGAAGGCGCAGGAAGTAGCCTTCCAAAACACCAAAGAAACTATACTTAAGGGATGGGATGAGTTCGAAAAAGTGTTCGGTCGGCGTTATTCCCCGATTGAGACGTACCAGGCTGATGATGCAGAAACGTTACTATTAACAATGGGAAGCCTGAGTGAGACGGCCAGTTTGGCGGTTGACAATATGAGGGAACAAGGCAAAAAAGTGGGATTGGTGAAGATCAGATTGTGGCGACCTTTCCCCTTTGAGGAATTCAGAAAAACCGTGAAAAACGCCAATGTTCTGGTTGTTTTGGACCGTTGTCTTTCCTTCGGCGGACCCGGAGGGCCGGTTGCCTCTGAAGTGAGGTCAGCGTTATATGATCAGGCAAATAGACCCAAGGTAGTGAGCCTGATTGGTGGACTTGGCGGTCGTGATGTTACTCCACAGAACTTCGAGTATATGGTGGATAGAGGCCTGGAAATCGCCGAAAAAGGGAGCGATTCCGAATACGAGATGATAGGAGTACGAAAATGACTCAGGAATTTGTGAAATTCGGAAAACGCGAGATAACGACAGATGAACCGTTTGCATCGGGTCATCGAGGCTGCATAGGTTGTGGAGAAGCCCTGGCGGTAAGACTGGCAATGAAGGCTCTCGGACGTGATGTGGCAATTGCCAATGCCACCGGATGCATTGAGATCATTTCCTCGCCTCTTCCTGATACCTCATGGGAAGTCCCCTGGATTCATACCCTGTTTGAAAACACTGCCGCGGTGGCTTCAGGCATTGAATCGGGATACAAGATGCTGATGAAAAAGGGCCGCATTCCCCAAAAGCATATCGACGTTATCGCCATTGCCGGCGATGGCGCCACAGCAGATATTGGTATTCAAGCCTTATCGGGAGCGCTGGAAAGGGGGCATGATTTCGTTTACCTGTGTTTTGATAACGAAGCTTATATGAATACGGGTATTCAGCGATCAAGTTCCACGCCTTATGGAGCCTCGACTACCACTGCGCCGGCAGGTAAAGTCATTACTGTAGGGCAGCAGACACAGAAGAAGAATATGCCGGCTATCGCGGTAGCTCACAACATTCCGTATGTGGCGACGGCCAGTCCCAGCTATCCTTTCGATTTAATGGAAAAAGTTAAGAAAGCAGCGGATGTTAAAGGCCCCGCCTATGTTCATATTTTGTCCGTTTGTGATACCGGATGGCGAATACCCACAAACATGAGTGTCACTATCGGCCGGATGGCTGTACAGACAGGGATGTTCCCCCTATACGAAGTCGAGAACGGAAAGTACAAACTGAATGTCGATAAGGAACTTAAACCGGTTGAGGAATACCTAAAAAAACAGGGGCGGTATCGTCACCTTTCCGATGACGAAATTCAGAAGATACAGGAACATGTTACCCAAGAGTATGCAAAACTAAAGCAACTTGCGACGAGTTAAAGTGGAAAGTCGCGAGCTTGACTTTCGATCGTAAAGAAGAGATAATTAGCATCGGTGCCTATGTTAGGGATATCACATTCCTCGATAGCTCAGCGGTAGAGCGGGCGGCTGTTAACCGCTAGGTCG
>JABMQN010000175.1 GCA_013203045.1 Chloroflexota bacterium | reverse complement strand
TCCCGACTACCCCTCTGGATTCCCGTTTTCACGGGAATGACATGAAAGGTGATTATGTCCTTTTTTAATTGCCAGTTTAATAGAACAATCGATCGCCCTTCGACAGGCTCAGGACGAGCGGGCTTTAAGATCGCTTAACAAGCGTGCTGAGCTTGTCGAAGCGAGGACGAACCGCAAAGCCTATCCATATTTGGGCAGCACCTTCGGTTCGCATTCAAACTGGCCTCCCGCCTCAAGCCAATCCGCAATTGCCTGAGGTGCATCCTTGGCCGGGTTGTAGATGTCTTCTTCATAGGAAAACTTACCGTTGCCAGCGTAGATTGCGCGGGTCCAGTTGGGGAAAGAGAATTTCTTATTGGGATCGGTGGGATGTGCCAGTGTGTTCTGTACGCAGCAGATGATGGCGTCGTTTTCTTCGTCGATGCACACCCATTCATGCGGAAAGGTCATATGAGGGAACGGTGCCATGACTGCGGTGATCCATTCCTCGATCTCTTTTCGCCCATGAAACTCACCGTAGGCGTGTTCGATATAGGTTGCGTCATCGGTGAAGATCGATGCCCAGATCGACCAGTCGCCGGTCTCTGATGCTTTAGCATGAGCTTCATTGTAGATTTTTAGTGCTTCTTCCAACTCTTCACGCGTAAACTTGCCCATCGCAGACCTCCTTACTTCGAAAGTAATGCGCTATGGATGTATACGTATCATGCCGAAATAAGTCCCGTAATACATAGCACTTTCCGGCCCGACCAGAATAGCCGCAAAGGCCGAATTGTGTCGTGCCCGGTCACCGACTTCATAGTACCAGGCCGATTCTCCCGTATCCCAATCTAATGCCTCAACAGTCCAGATACCATTTCTCGCACCGATCCCATAAATCAGATTGGTTTCCTCGCTCATAGTGGGAATAGCATTGGGAAAACTGACTTCCTGATTGACCCAGACCGAACTCAAGGTTCTAGTATCAGGATCCCATTCGAATTTCTCGCACCCATAGGGCTGGCGATCCAGTTCCCCACCTAACAGCGTATTAAGCAGTGTCATATCTTCATAGATTCCCAGTTTGTTGTTGACCACAAAAGCGCCATAACCACGGACCAGTACGGACTGATCGGAAAAGGAATCCTCGCGGTCCGGATCACCGAAAGTGATCCGGACCTGCGCGGCTATCCACCGGCTGTTGGTGCCGGGTAACTGCTGCCAGTCTTCCGGAATTTCATCGCGCCAGAATAATATCATATTCATCAACTTCTCGCCATCGGTAATCACAACAAATCTGTCCTGGTCACCGGTTCCCATCAACGATGGTGTCGATCCTGAACCACCCTTGCTCTGAACTTCCGCGACATCCGATAGTTGGCCGGAGCCGTATTCGGCACACCAGCCGCCATCGTTCTCATCGTAGCTGAGCTTTTCGCCGTCCCACTGAATACGATACATGGCCTTGTGCGTCACTACATAGATGCCGCCGTTTTCATCGGTGGCTATCGAGTTGTAGCTGTACTCATCTGTGGGTAACTGGATGTAATGTGCTTCGGTGAAATCACGGCTCACCACCCCAACCAACGAGTAATTGGTGGAAAACGTTAGATAACCATCATAGGTCATGCTGAGTCCCATGATTTTATCCCATTCCCGGGAGAGCTTTTCAGCCGGTATCTCAAAAGTCCGTTTCTTTTCGATTGGTGAAAAACGGTTTCCTTCCTCTGCATCTCCCCAGGCAACAATGGTGGTCACCAGCGGCTGATAAAAGTTCATATCACTGCTCAATACGCCATAAATCCCGCTGGCACCTCCGATGGCTTCACCTTCACGAAGATCTTTATCCTCATCTGGAAGCAGCGGCACCAGGAAATCGGCCACTTCCCGACAGCTCTGAGCCTGCAGATTCTCGGCCAGAGCATCCGGGAAATAGGTCAGTTCCTGACTTTGAACTCTATCGATGTAGGCCAGCTTATCCCCTTCCGGATCGATTTTGACCACTTACCCATAATTGCTAGCCCAGATCACTCGTTTCCCGTCGGGATAAGGTGATGAAAAATTGGCGGTAATGGTGGCCACGCGTCCCAGTAGAAAATCTTCCTCAATATCAACCGGAGGTTCCATCAGTCCGGGCAACGGCGAAGACCCTTGGCAATATGAGTTTCTGTGGCACATGGACCACGCGGAATTCGCCAGGTATGGGTTTGCTGGAGGTTCGTTGAGATCACCTTCTCCATTTCCAGTTGTTGGTTCAGCCGTTGGTTCTCCAGTTATCTCAGTTGTCGGTGACGCTGTGGGCGTTTCATCGCCATCACCGCAGGCCACTAGTAATGGCACGGCTGCCAACAGGATCACCAACACGATGAATACGGTCCTGTTTGTCATCTTCATTCATTCCCCTCTTATTCAGACGAATTTTTGTTTTCGACACTGTTAGATGCCACTTTGGTCAGAGGTGCAGAGAGCCCCCCGGCAAGGAAATCAATCAATTCTGATACGATTTCTGTTCCTCCGGGTCGTTGGATTACATCGGGCCCTTCCATCGTGAAGTAAATAGGATTTGCGAGCCAGTGCAGCGCTGCTGCTGTTGCCAGGGTTTGTCGTCTATCAAGCACTTCCACCGAAATATGAGGGAGGGCCCTGACGATGCCTTCAGCTTGACGCGTCCTGTTATCACTGTTGTATTTCATGAATACAGTCCAAATTAGATCTGGGCGCTCGTTGAAGAGGTGTGCCAGCATTTTGACATAAGCAAGTCCGGAATTGCCTTTCGAATCGATTAACTCGGCAAGTGGCAAAACAAGTGTCCCAATCAGCGAACGAACGGTTGGGGTATCATTTTTCGAAAACAGATCATCGAGCAGTTTTTTGCGCCGAACTGAAAGTACTTCCATGCGCCGCTCCATTATGGCCTCGGCTACACATTCTTTGCCTCCAAAGTGATAGTGAACCGCAGCCACATTTGCCCGTGCGGCACTACATATCGCCCTGATTGAGGTTCCTTCGTAACCCTTTTCTGCGAACAGTTTTTCAGCAGCATCCAGGATTTTGGACTTGGTTGACTTACGCCCCATGCAATACTCCTTGCTGGATTGCGGCAATTATAAAATAAAACATATGTTTAAGTCAACTGTTTAAAACATATGTTTGGCGTATTGTATGTAAAAATAACATAGCAACAATAAAATATGTTGAAACCAATACTTTTGAGGTAATATGCCAGGTGTGTGCCTTGGCGAGGAAAACGGTTAATCCATGAAAGTTTAAGGCTCGTAAATAATAGGGTACCACTCAGGGTCTGATCTGAAGATGTTTTTCTCTGCACCGCGGGCCTCATAGATACCGAGGTAATTAAGCGATGTTCGTTTGGTCTTGCTGAAACTATCCCGCTCAATGCCGTCAATAGTGAATGAGAATGACTCCGCAATGTCATATAAAGCCTGGGAATTGAAGTTTTCTGGCCCTACTGCCTCAACTGTATCGGAGATGATATTGAGCAGAACTACCGCACCATTCACGAAAAGATATCCAATACCATCACGCATGATGCTTTCCGCTTCCCCAGAGTGATTTTCCTGTAATAGCCTTTTTGACAGATTAACTATTTCATCATCTTCATTCCACCACCGGCTGGTTCGAATAAATATGGCTCCATCCAGTTCATCCCACAAGTCCGACTCATCTATCTGGTCTAGGAAAGCTAGTTGGGCCTCGGTAGCGAGAAACTTCGCTGTATAGCCTGCATTTCGGTACTGATCAACGAAATAAGTCATAATCACGGGGGGTAATACATAATCGCAGTCCTTCAATCCTTCCACTTCGGTAGCCCAGTTAAAACCGAAATTAACCAGGTACCCTGCCTCCCACTCGTATTGATCCGGATGAGCCTCAGCATATGCTTGTGCACCAGTTAGAATGCCACTGCCATGCGTTTCAGCCCAGTAGGCTCCACCGATTATCGCGGGTCTGTCTTTGGGGAAGTCCGGATCGTTTTCGGCGACATATTTTAAGAGAGTATAGCTTGTGTACTCGGACAAAGTATTACACGGGGAAAAAACGTATCCCGGAGGTGAAACTGCTTCCTTTGTGGGAGCCCATGCAAACAACACCATCTCGTCTTTTTCAACATAAGGCTTGAGCATGAGGGATACAAAGTGGGAAATACATCATTTATCATCAGAGGTACACTGGAGAAAGCCTCAAAATTGTCTGCTAACAGTTCGATAGCTTCCACAGTACAATAATTTGGTCCCCAATTTCTGTAATGTACATGTAGTTTCATATATGTGCGACAAAAATCCCCGGGCGTGGTTTTCATCGCACTTTAATTGTATAATGCCTGTAGCATCTCAACCATGAGAGTTCTGGTTGAATCTCCGATCATCGGGGGGTGGATATGGAAATCAAAACAATACTAGGGTCATGGAAAGCAGTAAAGGAAAACGGAGTTTGGCAAATCCAAGATAAAGACGGCAAACTAATATCCAAAATAGAACCTAGTACAGACGATGAATCGCAAGCTCGTCTAATAGCAAACAGTCCGTATCTGCTTCAAGCCTTAAAAGGAATGGTAGCATTGATTGGTGATGATGATCTGGATGATAATGGGGAACTCAGTGGAGCTGCTATCTGCGATATGGCACGGGATGCCGTTGCGTTAGCTCTTGTGATTGATAGATAGGATTGGGAAGAATATTTCGAAGAGATTACATGACCACGGCTACTTGATATCATCAACCCTATCAAATCAGTAAATCCAACTTTCTCCAAACAGTCACTAACCTCCCCGCAACTATATACAAACTTGTGGAAGTCCTCATCCTATCATACAGAGAACGTCTTTGTACGCATTTTCATCGCCTTTTCAACTACTTCCATCAACTCCTGACGATTAGTGCTGGACCAGCACTTGAATCTGAATTGACACTTGTTACAGAGCTTCCTATCGGACCATGCTGAATGCAAGCATTCTGAAGCATCAGCCAAGATTGAATATAGGGCTTCCATCTCATTAAGACCACAACCGCTCTTCGGCCAATCCATAATCTCACGGAGACTCAGAACATCACCTACAATGTCGCCTGAGTTTCCCTTGCCATCTAAATACTTCCTACTATCTCGAAGCAATCGTCTTATACTTTTCTCTGCCTGTGTAGACTTCATTTTCTTGATCTCCTTCAAACATTGATCAGCCTGGTGAAGCAAATAGACAATAGCGGATCAAAGGCTAGTAGTCAAGGTTGTGTCATACCACTTGTCCAGCCATTATGGAGACACCTGTAAGTCAACTATTTACCGACTGTTAATAATAATATAGACATAGCCCCCCCCGCCCTTTGTATAAAAATCGACCTTGATCGTATATTTGTCGTTGTAGTATTACCCATTTTTGTGGAAACAAATTTTCAAATATTCAAACTATACAGTAATAAAAATAACGTCGAAAAACCCGCCTTAAACGCCGATTAACCCCCTCAAAACCACGTTTTAATAGGTTATTTAACGGCGTTTTCACAAGACAACCAAATGGTCACGGAATTAATTTAGCTACGAAATGAGGTAACGTTAAAGGTCTTGTAGCGTGTATTCGCTATATTTTCAGAGTCCATACCAATAATCGCGATATATTACGTACTATATAGGGAAATGGTGCGGGTTTTAAACTGGATACATGGAGTAGAGATTTCTATTTTGCTACCACCCAAAAATCAGTAGCTACCTCTTGTGGTTACACTTGAACTATTTGTTACAATTCCTCTAGATTTGTAAATATATATTCAAATATCGGGTATAAAAATAACAGAAAGGACAAAACGAAAAGCGAGTTTAATGGAACGAATAGTATCCATAAGAAAACAATTGCGAAATTCAGAACCGTAATAATTGTTACAGACCGAAATGTTCGGTCGGATTTGGTACCACATTTCGGACACTGGTAAAGTCTCCAAGGCAATAGTAGCATCAACTTAAGGGGGTTTACTTTGTCTCGGCATTTTGGACAATTGATCATCTTATAAAACTCCAATGGACAGGGCTTCTTTAGGTTTCCACTATCCTACACAAGACTGTATTGGGGAGTCAAGAAGGTGCGGGGGGTGGATTTCCTGAATTTCAAACCAACCTATCGATCAAGAGCAATAGAAACCGTGGGAGGGTCATACGATAGATTAATTATGGACTCAAAATAATAATGTGAGCAATGAAATCAAGTATTTCCCATAGAATTCTTTCATCGAATTCATCTGACTTGTCTCGGTTGTTTCCAACCGATATCTCTCTAGTCGATGCTATATCCTGTAATTCAGCCTCTGCTTGAATAGCACGCTCGTGAATAACAGGTTCGAGAGATGGGTTTTGCTTGAGTTGATCTACAAGTTTTTGGTAACCTGTATCACCGAAAGCATTCTTGAATAATTGTACTGCATTTTGAGGATCACCCTTCAATTTGTCCTTGAGAGCATCAAGTGAAATCTCCTTTGGAGTTAGCTTTTGAATACCTATGCTCTTCAAGAAACTATTAATCCCTAGAGGATCACTTTCGATGAATGTACCTTGATCCTTTTTCAATCTACGAATTCCGATCTTCTCAAGAAACTCATTCAGGTTAAGAGCATCCTTTTCGATAAATGGTCCATCATCCATCATCACACCTTCATATTTCGTATTTGTTATAAAACCACTCACCCTTTGAAGTCGGAGTGCAACGTTCTGAAGGAAAATGTTTGAGTTTTATTTTTGCCCTTTTTCTCTTGAAATTAGAGAGGTTATCACAAGACCAAGTCCTATTCCTATACATATAGATGCAACAAATAATAGGGCTGATTCCTTAAGTAAAATGAATCCAACACCTACACCTATAAGTGTTGTTCCACCAATGGCCCATGTGCTCTTATCGTATTTTTTATTTGTCATGCAAACCTCCCTGGTTGATACTCTCATCATAAGAAAAGCCCCCCTCTTGCGCCGTGCATATGGGGAGTTTTTGACTTGGTCAGGTAGCCAGTTTGGTCATTATAGCAGACATATAATCTGATAATCATAAAACGACAAGGAGAACCGAGTTTAATAAGAGGATTGTCACCGCAAAGCAACAAAATTACCAGATGATTTCCACCTACGAATCAGCTTCGCCCGTACAATTAATCTAATCACATTCTGCACGGACAGTGGTTCGTGCCAGGGGTGAGGGAAGGCTTTCGTTATGTGGCAAGCTATGGAACGTAAAACCTGATGACATTTCTATTCTTCATATTGAAATACTTCTTCAATAGAAACATCGAATGCTTTGGCAATGCTAAAAGCGAGAGTAAGAGAGGGTACATATTTACCAGCTTCCAGAGCAATTATTGTCTGTCTAGTGCAACCAACACTGCTGGCAAGTTCCTCTTGCGTCATTTCATCATTGTCGAAACGCAACCTTCTGATACGGTTTTTTATCTTGGCAGAACTAGCCATCTAATGATGCCCTCCAGTAACCTAGTAATATGCCAAGAGCTTGCGCAATAATATTGACAACTAGCGTGAATATGAACATCAAATAAGGAAATACTATTGGAATTTGCCCATCATCCCAATAAACTTCGGTCAGAGCTATAGCCCATATAACCAACGATACGATTATGGCCAGTATTTGAACTTGTCCAGCTCGAGCCATAATTGCCTCATCCCTCTCATCACGAAGGATTTCTTTTTTGCCTCGTTTGCGGCGTGTTACCCCTATAGATAGGCCGTATAACGCCAAACCTCCTACCCAAAATCCATCGATCATTAGCCGCATTGCTGTATCATCATTAAAGTTTGTAGCCCCTTTAATTAGGACGACTAACAAGATACCAAGACCTGATATTAATCCTATGCCTAACCCTATCCAAGCACGCTTCTGCAATGGTGCCATGACAATACTCCTTTCTATTCAACACGGTGCAGTGTCGTAGTATTATTAACCTGACATATAGTAACATATAGTATACTTAATGTCAATTATACTTTACATATATAACATTAGATGATAGGCAAATTGTTGAAAGGATAATGTAGTTGTTATCTCAGGGTAACAAAACTACCTGCTCTTCTCCACCTACGAATCAGCTTTGCTTTGACAATTAGTTCAATCACATTCTGCACGGACAGTGGTTCGTGCCAGGGG
>JABMQN010000174.1 GCA_013203045.1 Chloroflexota bacterium | reverse complement strand
GGCAATATCTCTGGCCTGGAGCGCCAGGGTGACTTTCTGGTCATGTACATAGACGTCACTGACCCGGTAAAGTGGAGAATCAGGGGAGGACTGGCCTTCAAGGACCTGCTGGACCTCTTGAAGTTCATGTTCAAGGCCGCTGTCCTCGGGTTCATTCTGAATCCCAAACAGTGGTTCAACAAGAAGCCAGAACATCCGGGCGAGTTCTAATCTCCCTTTTGCTATGGATTTTCCCCCTTAATCAAACCAGTTGATATCTATCACAGCTAAGCCCGCATTCGGCGGTATCAAACTGAAGAAAGGACTACCATCATGGCACAATCGAATTATGATGTGATTGTGGTTGGGGCGGGATTTGGTGGTAGCGCTTGCGCTGGCCTGTTGGCAAAGCGAGGACTCAAGGTATTGCTCCTGGAGAAAAACTCTCGTGCCGGTGGAAAGGCCACAACTCTTTCTAAAAAAGGGTTCACTTATACAGCCTGGGTGGTCATTAGCGCACCTATTCAAGACTCTCTGCTTCAGGTTGTTCTTAAGGAACTTGAAATAGAGGGCCAAGTTGAACTGGTCGCACCCGGTGGGCAGGATACTTTTTATAAAAACTCGTCAGGTAAATATGTATCCATGCCCCCCAAATGCCTCCTGATACCGCCATGGACCCCAATGTGATCTTCGACTGGCTGGAAGTCAAAGAAGAAGATCGTGAAGAATCTCTCAAATGTTTGATGGATCTTACCCTCATGCCCGAAACTGATATCGACAAATTTGATGATATCAGCTTCGCAGAGTGGCTCAACAATTACAAACTCCCGCCAGCAGTATATGCTTTCCTTCTAGGACCGGTAGCTGATGGGTGCTTTGTGGTACCGTTCGATGCCCTGGCTGCATCTGAAGCCATCCGCAATTTACAGGCTATCTTCCTGCGTAACGGTGGTCTCTTTTGCAAAGGTGGCTTCGGTAATCTGGCAGATGCCTATGCATCAGTAGCCACTGCCAATGGCGGAAAAGTGATGATGCGTACCAGAACTGAAAAGATACTGGTTGAGCAAGGAAAGGTCACTGGTGCTGTCACAGATAAAGGGACATTCAAAGCGCCAATTGTGATTAGTAATGCAGGATTGCAACCCACAGTGCTGAAGCTAGTTGGTGAAGAGTATTTCGACGCCAATTATGTCAACTACATAAAAGAACTCATTCCCTCTCTCGGGTTTATGGGCACACGATACTTTCTTAGCAAAAAGGTCACTGACGCACCTTACGGAGTGATCTTCTCAGACAGCAGTTCATGGACCCTCGATCGATGGATCACCGAGGCTAAAACCGCCAACTTGCCAGATGAGATAACCGTCTGGTTCGAAGTCCCTGACAACTATGATCCGGACGCAGCTCCAGCCGGCAAACAAATACTGATGACCGGTTTCCTGTGTCCGGCTGACCCTCAGATGACTGCCAGAGAAAAAAAGATATGGTGGGATAAAGGAGAGGAAATCCTATTCAAGGTATTCCCGGATATGCCCAAGTACGTTGAGGCCAAAGAAGGATATTCAGTCACCGACGTCTCCAAACTTACCCGAGATCAAGTCCTGCCTGGTCAGGGCGGTGAGTGCATCGGATTGGGACAGATAGTGGGACAGTCCGGTGGACACAAACCTTCTACCAAGGCACCTATCCAAGGGCTTTTCTACGTAGGGTGTGACGCTGGTGGCACCGGAATAGGTATCCATCAGGCAGTTGATTCTGCTATGCATGTAGCTGATGAGGTACTCCGGTATAATCGTATGCATCAGGCACTGGAATAATCTGGAAGGTCAGTGAGAATATGATAGGTGGGTAGTGAATTACCTACCCACTAATGCGTTTACCGTAGGCCAGGTAGCCTTGCCATTCAGGCGGAGTGCGGAACGGATAAACAACGTATGGATCGCTACCCGAAGGCTGGACTGGTTTCCTCAACAACTTCATCCCTGCTTCGCTGGGTGTATGCCCTGCCTTTCGCTGATTGCAGGCTTTACAAGCACTGACTACGTTTTTCCAGGTGTGTTCCCCACCCCTGTGGCGAGGGACTATATGGTCCAGAGTCAGTTCATGAACTTGTTTGCCACAATACTGGCAAGCGTACTTATCTCGTATGAAGACCCTTCGACGCGTTAGTTTCACCTGTGGACGTGGCCGCTTGATCATACGCCCAAGACGAACTACAGATGGTGAGATCATTGAGAATGTGGGGCTTCGAACTATGTCTGAGTTGTCTTCAATAACTTCAGCCTTGCCACTAAGAATCAATACCACCGCTCTCTTGACCCGGCAGACATTGAGTGGCTCATAGTTCTGATTCAGAATCAACACCGGACTGTTTAACATTGCAGATGCACTTCCAAAATCCAGATGATCTTACTTTACCAAGAAAACAAACTGCATTGCAAACACACCAATATAAACACCAAGGTGTAAAAAAAGGCTCCCCTTTCTTATGGAGGGGAGCCTTTTCAAATTATTACCGTTTACGATATTGCTTCCTTTTACGAGCACCTCTGAGTCCGGGTTTTTGACGCTCTTTTATCCGCGAATCCCTGGTAAGAAATCCGTGACTGCGTAGCGCAGACCTGAGATTCTCATCAGATACCAGCAAGGCACGGCTTATACCATGCCTGATAGCCCCAACCTGCCCTGAGATCCCACCACCGTCAACCCTCGCTACTACATCGAACTTGTCTACTGTATCTGTGACCTCAAATGGCTGCAATGCGATCCTTCTGAGACTTTCTGTCCCATAGGTCTTTTCAAAGGGTTTGGAGTTGACCGTTATTTTTCCATCCCCCGGATATAATCTTACGCGCGCAATAGCCATTTTCCGTCGGCCAGTGCCATAGTGATAGTGTGCTTGTTCCTCCAAACTAGCCCTCCTCAGCCTTGCTTGCTTCCTTTATCTGAGCTCCATGAGGATGTGTCGGTCCATCATAGACCTTCAGTTTCCTGAACATCGCACGTCCCAGTGGATTCTTGGGCAACATGCCCCTCACGGCGTGTTCGATTATCCTCGTTGGGTGCTTCTCTATCAACTTCTCGAAGGTGACTTCTTTGAGTCCTCCAGGATACCCTGAATGACGATAATATATCTTCTGCTTGGGCTTGTTCCCGGTCACCCTCACTTTCTCTGCATTCACCACGATAACGAAATCTCCCGTATCGAGATTACGCGTATAGATCGGCTTGTGCTTCCCTTTGAGAAGTTGAGCTATCTCTGTTGCCAGACGACCCAGCGTTCTATCTGAGGCATCGAAAACGTGCCATTCCCTTTTGATATCTGAAGCTTTTGTACTATATGTTTTCATGATTAAATCCAATATCAGAATAATTAACCTTCATCAAGCAAAGGCCATGTGGTGGTGCCACCGGCTTCGCTTTTCCTATCTCACCTGAACGCGCCATCTCATGAAATTCACTAACTCCCATCTTTCCCAATCCAACTTGGAGGATACTCCCAACTGTTCGGCGTACCTGTTGAGGAAGAAAGGCACTGGCAACCACGTCAAAAAAAATGAATTCGTCTTCCCCCCAAAATTCAGCCGTGGTAACCTTGCGCACCGTGTTCTTGGTTGCCCCTTCGTTATTGGTAAAGGGAACAAAATCGTGTTCCCCAATCAAGATTTCACTGGCCGCGTTCATGCGATCGATATTCAGTTTTTTAAGTACAGAGTATGCCCATTTTCGGGAGAACGGTGAGCGGACCGAACTGTTGTTAATCGTGTACCGGTATTCCCGGCCGACCGCATCTCTCCTCGGATCAAAACTCGTATTTACATTATATGCATTCTTTATTGCGATATCGGGCGATAAGTAAGAATTCAGCGCTTTCACAAACGTCTTCGCGGAGAGTGTTGATTCGGTCTCAAACGCTGCCACTTGTTCTCTGGCATGCACTCCAGCATCAGTACGGCCAGCTCCATGTAACCGAATTTTCTCACCCGTGACCTTCAGTATAGCTTTCTCTACTTCCCCCTGTATCGTTGGCACATCGTTTTGTATCTGGAATCCGTGATACCTTGTGCCCTCATATTCGATTAGCAAAGCAATCTTAGCTATGCCAACTTTCCTCTAGACCAACTCGAGCTGGACCATCGATGCACCATCACCATTACGCGGTCCCAACTTTGACATCCGTGTATAACCACCAACTCTCATTGAATATCTTGGCGCTACTTCGTCGAATACCTTTTTTACCACGTCCTTGCGAGTAATAAACGCCAATGCGCGACGGCGAGAACTCAGATCACCTGTTTTCCCAAGGGTGATCATCTTCTCTGCCAGTGATCGCACTTCCTTAGCCTTGGGCTCAGTGGTTACGATCTTTCCATATCTTAATAGGTCAGTTACCTGATTTCGATACATCGCAATTCGGTGATCAGCCGTTCTCGATAGTTTTCGCCCGGACATCCGGTGCCTCATTTCCCCTCCTTCACTTGGAACCTTTCCTGCAATTTCCTCCGCATCAAGTCGAGTTCTGATTCCTCAGGTTCTCCCTCTTCACCGGACACCTCTTCCATTCCCTCTTGTACTACTTCGGCTTCTTCACTTGCTCCTGCCAACCCCATTTCTATTAATTGCTCCTGCACCTCGTTCCACGATTTTTCACCAAAGTTCTTTAGCCCAAGCAGTTCATCTTTGTCCTTCTCTAATAGAGTTCCAGTATCTGTAATCTCACCACGTCTCAACGCATTGAACGTGCGCGATGATAATCCCAATTGCTCTAGCGGGATATCTTGATTCTCCGGTTCTGCTTCTGTTTCTTCGACAACAACTAATGTCTCTTCTGGCAGCTTTCCAAGATTGGCAAATGTAGCGAATTGCTTTGTCAAAATCGTGGCAGCTTCGGATACAGCATCGTCCGGAGAGATTGTGCCATCAGTCCAAACATCTAATACCAGCCGATCATAGTCACTGCGATCTTCTACTCTTGTTTTCTCTACTTTATAATTGGCTCTTCGTATCGGCGTGAATACAGCATCTATGGGCAGCACTCCAATCGGTCGCCCCTCATTTGAACCTGCGGTGATATACCCTTTGCCCATTTCAACCGTTAGTTCAACATTCAATGTAGCATCGGGTGAACCCAATGTTGCCAGATGGTGCTCTGGATTCACGATTTCAAAATCGGCCGATGGTTTTATATCGCCAGCCCGAACTACCCTCTCTCCCGAAACTTCGAGAGTGATCATTTCAGAGCGATCAGCGGTATACCTAAATCTTATCCCCTTTACATTCAGCATAAACTCCATAGTGTCTTCCTTCATATGAGGAATCGTGGAGAATTCATGCTGTATTCCTTCTATCTTGACTGCGGTGACCGCCGCTCCGTTCAAAGAACCCAAAAGAACCCGTCGCATGGCATTCCCCAAAGTGAGCCCATAGCCAGGCTCTAACGGCTCGATAATGAAATGCCCGCAGTCTTCGGACACTACTTGATGATCTATTGTTAGGCTTACAATCTCAGGCAACTTATCGACCTCCAAAAGGGAATGCATTTTACTTGGAATAAAGCTCTACGATGAGCCTTTCGTTTATTGTTCCACTTATGTCTTCTCTTGACGGCAGTGCCAACACCTTACCGGTAAGAATTTCAGCATCGACACTCAACCATCCTGGAATCTCTTTATTACTCAGGTTTTGCGCTGCACTCTGGTAAGGGAATAGTTTTTCTTTACCAGTCTTCCATGCGATCACATCACCTGGTTTAACCGCACAAGAGGGAATATCTGTTTTCCGCCCGTTTAATGTGAAGTGACCATGCATCACTAACTGCCGAGCCTGCCGCAGGCTATCGGCAAAACCAAGCCGATATACAACGTTGTCCAGCCTTGTTTCCAACATTCGAAGTAAGTTCTCACCGGCAAGCCCTGGCTGCCTTCCTGCCTTCACAAAATAATTGCGCATTTGCCGTTCCAGAACACCATAGGTATTCTTGGCTTTCTGTTTCTCCATTAATCGGATACCGTATTCAGACTTTTTCTTAGGCCGACGACCTCTTCCTTTGCGTTTGAATTTACCCGCTGCTTCTTGATTCTTTTTCTCAACAGCACACTTAGGAGAAAGGCACCTTTCTCCCTTTAGCATCAGTTTTTCGTCATTTCGTCGGCAGAGCCGGCATACGGGCCCAGTGTAACGGGCCATAATCCCCCTCCCTCAGTACAGGGCAAAACCTGATTTTTGATGTTTCGCCCCAATTACATTAACAGATTTCTGCTATATTCGCCTCTTTTTGCGAGCTCGGCACCCATTGTGCGGTGTTGGAGTAACATCCCTGATGCTCAATACATTCAGACCAGTTGCCTGTAATGTGCGGATGGCAGCTTCACGTCCGCTACCGGGACCCTTGATATGTACTTCAATGTGGCGCAATCCATGTTCCATTCCCCGTTGCGCCACTTCCGAAGCCGCTCTTTGAGCAGCATAGGCAGTTCCCTTGCGAGATCCTTTGAAGCCCATAGTACCCGAACTTGCCCACGTGATCACGTTTCCCGAGACATCGGTAAGGGTAATAATAGTATTATTAAATGTGGACTGTATGTAAGCCCGCCCCCTAACGATCCCTTTACGTTCACGCCTTTTTACTCCTGAACCGCCCTTCTTTACTGCCATTATATCCTCTTTAAATAGTCTCTAGATTTTATTTCTTGGTCATGCCACGGCGTCGGCCTCTACCGGCAACAGTCCTCTTAGGCCCACGTTTGGTCCGCGCATTCGTTTTAGTCCTTTGACCATGAACAGGAAGTCCTCTTCTGTGCCTTAATCCACGATAACTACCTATTTCGATGAGCCTTTTAATATTGAAAGTGACTTCTCTTCTGAGATCGCCCTCTACCTTGCACTCTTTATCAATAGCCTCGCGAATCTTAATAAGATCTTCGTCAGAAAGATCTTTCACCCTGATATTTGGGTCAACACCTGTTTGATCCAATATCTTCCTACTTATGTTGGGCCCAATACCATATATATAGCGGAGAGATATCTCCACTCTCTTGTTCGCCGGAATATCGACTCCCGCAACACGTGCCATCTTCACTCCTTAGGGAATACTGCCACAAACTACCAGATTTTCGGCAGTATTCTAACCTTGCCTCTGCTTATGCCGAGGATTTGTACAGATTACTCTCAATACCCCTTTTCTTTTCACAACTTTGCAGTTGTTGCATCGGGGTTTTACTGATGCTCGCACTTTCATCACACAACCTCAATATTACCTGATAAATGCCTACTTAAAACGATAAGTAATGCGTCCACGAGAGAGATCGTAAGGCGAGAGCTCTACCAAAACACGGTCACCACGAACAACCTTGATAAAGTAGCGTCTCATTTTCCCTGAGGCATGAGCTAAGACCAAGTGTCCATTGGGTAACTCCACCCGAAACATCCCATTAGTCAAGGGCTCAACTACTGTACCCTCAACCTCAACTGCCTCTTTTTTCGCCATATATCTCTCTCACCGACCTCCAACAATTACTCGACCATGCATAAACTGACCTAAAGCCTGGTTAGTATTTCAGCTTTTCCATCAGTTATTGCAATTGTATGCTCGAAATGAGCCGAAAGGCTGCCATCAGCCGTTACCACTGTCCAATGATCCGTAAGTACTTTCGTGCGCCATCCACCCACATTCACCATGGGCTCCAACGCCAGAGTCATTCCTCTTTTGAGTACCGGTCCCTGTCCGGGAGTGCCGTAATTCGGGATTTGCGGTTCTTCGTGCATATCCCGCCCTATACCGTGCCCTACATACTCTCGAACGACTGAAAAACCCCGTTCTTCAGCATGCATCTGGATTGCGGCCGATACGTCTCCTAAATGTGCTCCCTCGCGCGCCGCCTCAATCCCTGCTTCCAGTGCCCCATGAGTAGCTTCCATCAGCACTTCAGCTTCTTTTGTTACTTTTCCTACTGCAACTGTTATGGCTGAATCGCCCTGAAAGCCATTATAAACCGACCCCACATCAATGGCAACCAGATCACCTTCATTTAACATCCTCTTCCCTGGAATGCCATGCACGACTT
>JABMQN010000173.1 GCA_013203045.1 Chloroflexota bacterium | reverse complement strand
CGATGACCTGGACCGTGATTTCTTCGCCGAGTGAAACCACGTCTTCGACGGAGGCAACTCGATAGTTTTCCAGTTCGCTGATATGAACCAGTCCATCTTTGCCCGGCAGTATCTCTACAAAGGCACCGAACCCGGTTATTGCATTGACCTTACCAGTATATATCTCGCCGACTTTGGCTTCTTTGGTCAGGCCTTCTATAATTTCGATGGCCTTTTGTGCCGATTCGTCATTAGCAGCTGCGATGACAACTGTGCCGTCGTTTTCGATATTGATAGTTGTCCCGGTTTCTTCCTGGATAGATCGTATCACGCGCCCGCCGGGACCAATAATGGTACGAACTTTCTCTGGATCTACAGAGATCTTGGTCATCTTGGGAGCATACTTCGAGACTTCGCTACGGCTATGACTCATAGTCTCATTCATGCGGTCGAGTATGAAAAGCCTTCCCTTTAGTGCCTGTTTCAATCCAGCCTCGATGATTTCGTAGGACATGCCTTTGATTTTAATATCCATTTGCAGCGCCGTAATCCCTTCACTGGTCCCTGCAACCTTGAAATCCATATCGCCGAAGAAGTCTTCTATTCCTTCAATATCGGTAAGAACCGCAAATTTGCCATCAGGCTGGGTTATGAGCCCCATTGCAACCCCAGCTACTGGTGATTTGATTGGAACACCGGCGTCCATAAGCGAGAGTGTACTACCGCATACGCTGCCCATAGAGGTGCTTCCGTTGGAACTCATGCATTCTGAAACGAGTCTGATTGCGTATGGAAATGTCTCTTCATCGGGAATAACAGGGAGTAGCGCCCTTTCAGCCAAGGCTCCGTGCCCGACTTCCCGGCGTCCCGTGCCTAGCCGTTTTATCTCTCCGGTACTGAAAGGTGGGAAGTTGTAGTGATGCATATAGCGCTTGGTTTCTTCAGGGCTGATGCTATCTATAATCTGCCCCTCTTTGAGTGAGCCAAGGGTGGTAAGCGTTAGTACCTGTGTCAGACCTCGTGTGAAAAGGCCCGATCCGTGTGTACGAGGCAGTAATCCCACCTCACACGTTATGGGTCGGATCTCGTCCAATTGACGGCCGCTGATGCGGACTCCTTTATCTACAACTATCGCCCGTACTTCCTTTTTCAGCCAGCCATCTACTGATTGGCTGATCTGCATTGCTGAGCAGGTTTCGCCCAATTGTTCAGCCAGTTTTTCGCGTATCTCGGCTAATAGTTTTTCTCTCTCGGCGCGGTCGATACCAGCCGGGCCATTTGGGAAGACCTGGTGCGCAACGGTTGCTGTGGCTTGTTCCAACTCTTCATTGGGTACCGGAGGTACGAATTCCAATTTTGGTTTGCTCTTTGACTGAATGAATTCTTCCTGAATCTCAATTATCTTTACAATGGCTTCGTGGGCAGTTTTGATGGCTTCCAGTACAAGCTCCTCCGATACTTCCTTAGCTCCTGCTTCTACCATTGTCACCGCTTCTTTGGTTCCGGCGACGACGAGATCTAACTGGCTATCGTCCAACTGGGAGAAAGTGGGATTGATAATGTATTCGCCATTGATATACCCTATTCGAACTGCGCTAACCGGGCCTGCAAAAGGAATACTGGATATGCCCAGCGCTGCCGAAGCGGCAGTGATAAGCAGGACGTCAGGGTTGTTCTCCTGGTCTGCGGAAAGGACATGTGCTATGATCTGAACTTCATTGCGAAAACCCTTGGGAAACAGGGGGCGTAATGACCGATCGGTGAGCCTCATGGCCAGTATGGATTCTGCACCGGCGCGGCCTTCTCTTCTGAAAAAGCTTCCCGGTATTCGTCCGGCAGCGTAGAGTCTTTCTTCAAAATCTACGGTTAATGGGAGGAAATCCCTTTCATCCTGACGCGCACTGCCGACGCATACAGTGACTAGTACAATAGTATCTCCGTATTGGATAGTAACAGCCCCGTCTGCCTGAAAGGCAAGAACCCCGGTTTCAAGGGTGAGCGGTTGACCACCAATATCAACATGGGAAACATTGTGTGTTTGTGACATAATACAACCTTATATTAAGAATTAATTAGGGGAATTGCGAGTTTATAATTAGTTGCTCTCGCGGATCTTAAGTTTCTTGATAGTTTTCTTGTAGCTTGCGGAGTTATTGTTGCGGAGATATCTCAGGAGACGCCTTCTTTGACCCACTAGCATTATCAGTCCACGCTGAGTAGCATAGTCATGCTTGTTTATCCTCATGTGTGTGGTTAGCTCATTGATCCTCTCGGTGAGGACAGCTATCTGGACTTCTGTGGAGCCAGTATCTCCCTCGTGGGCCTGGAATTCTTGGATAATGGCCTGCTTCTTTTCTTTTTGTAACATTCTCTACCTCTATTAGACTTCTTCAAACGATAAATTATAACATGGCTGGCTCGTGATGTAAATCGCAAGTCTCTTCCAATACAAGATGAGCCTGAAAGAGACTGACCATTGACACAGTCAAGTCCCCATGATACAATACTTCACCTTTGATGGAACGTGAAATCACGCCCCGAAGGATACAATTCAAAAAGCAGCACGATAAGAGCAAAACCGTCGAAAGGCGGTGGCGCAAAGCTACGGGTCTATGGCCATCTGGCTACGACAGCCGAGTTACCAAGTGCGACCATTAACCTGTTGCGCCTTTGAGCGCTAATTGCTCGAAGGTGTTTTTGTGTGTAGTTTCCCACTCTGTCAACGTTTATTTGTTTGAGAGACAACAGCTAATGAAATCCAGAAAAGCAGTCTCAACACAAAGACGATCCACCTCGACCTCCGAAGGCAAAATTCAGGGGCAAAGCAACTTGCTGAAAAAGACCAAGGCGCAGCTTATCGAGGAATTGGAGCAAATGCGTGTGCGGCTATCCGAGTTGGGCTCTGCCGATGAGGCACTTAAGAAAACGGATAAAGCACTAACCAAAAGTGTCACCCATCTTCATGCAATACTGGATGCTGCCACAGAAGTTGGCCTGATAACCTCCGATCTCAGAACCAAAGATACCCGCATTCTGGAGTTCAGTACCGGTGCAGAGAATATCTTCGATTATCAGCGAGACGAGGTCATCGGGAAACCGGTGGCCCTACTCCACATGCCGGAAGAAGCTGTCAGATTGTCCACCATGTTTGAGGCGATGCGCAAACACCGGGAAGGGTTCACCGGAGAATGGACCCTGGTTCGGAAGTCAGGTGAGGAATTCCCGGCTCTCTTTACCACACACCCCATTCTTGACTCCGATGGTAACACTGTAGCTGCTTTGAGTATCGCTGTAGATATCTCCGAGCGCGTCGAAGCAGAACTCGCACTGCGGGAAAGTGAGGAGCGTTTTCGTAGACTTTCCGACGCCGCTGAAGAAGGTATAGCCATCCACGATAAGGGTACAATCGTACAAGCCAATGAAGCACTGGCAAAAATGTTCGGATATGAACTCTCCGAGATGATCGGGATGTACGCTGAGCAACTCGCTACCCCGGAATCATGGCAAATCATCCTGGAGAAGATCGCTACGGGTTACGACAAACCGTACGAAGGTGTGGGGGTTCGCAAAGACGGGTCAACTTTTCGCTGTCAACTTGTCGGCAAACCACACGAATACAAAGGAAAGACCCTCCGGGTAGCTGTTTTTAGAGACATCACCGAACTCGAGCAGGCGGAAGAACGGGTCGAACATTTGAATCTGGTATTACGATCTATCCGTGAGGTGAACCAACTTATCGTCACGGAGAAAGACCCAGAACGGCTCATTCAAGGCGCATGTGACAGGCTTACCCATACTCGCGGCTACTTTGGCGCATGGATTGTACTAGTGGATAGAACAGGAACCCCGGTGACCAGCGCGGAATCTGGTTTTGGTGACGATTTTGCCACAATAGCTAAACAGCTAAAGCGCGGTAAATTGCCCAAATGCGGAAAGCTGGCACTGGCACAATCAGATGTCCTGGAGATAAAGGACCGGACCAGGGTCTGTCGCGGCTGTCCTCTCTGGAGGAAAGACGAAGACATAGAGTCAATGTGTGTTCGGATGGAACATGGGCAGCATATTTATGGTGCAATTTATGTCAATCTGCCGGCAACTATGGCCACTGATGCGGAGGAGCAAACCCTGTTCGCAGAACTGGCCTCGGATGTTGCGCTGGCCTTACATGGCATAGAAGAGGAGAGGGAACGCAAGCGGGCGGAGGAGGCACTGCGAGAGAGTGAAGGAATCCTCCGGGATATCTTTGACGGGATCACGGATGGGATCAGTTTTCTGGATGTTGACCTGAATATCATGCGAGTCAATACCCGGATGGAGCAAATGTATGCTAAACATATGCCCTTGACTGGTAAAAAATGTTATCAGGCATATCAGGAAAGAGAGGCCCCGTGCCCGTGGTGCCCGTCTATTCCAACCATCGAGACAGGGAAATCACACTCGGAGATCGTGCCATATCCTTCAGCAGAGGAACCGAAGGGGTGGATTGAACTTTCTACCTTTCCGATCAAAGATGAGACTGAATGTGTAATAGGTGTTATTGAACATGTGAAAGACATCACCGAACGCGAGAGGGCAGCGGAAGCGCTTCGCCAAAGTGAAGAAAAATGGCGTTCGCTGGCAGAGAACCTTCCCGTTATGATATCTCATGTCGACCGTGAAGGCTTGGTACAGTCGCTCAATTATGTCCCTCCGGGGATTGGAGTAACCATTGAGGATGTTCTGGGTAAGAACTCCCTTGATTTTATTGCTCCTGAATATCAGGATGGGATGCGGCAATCATACGATAGGGTTTTTGAAACCGGCGTTACGGAAAACAACGAATTCCAGGGGGTAAACAGCGGTAAATGGTATTTATACACAGTCGGAGCCCTCAAGCACAATGACAGCATCATTGGGTTGACTGTTATAAATACTGATATCTCCGAACTCAAGCAGGCACAGGAGGCACTGCAAGAAACAGAAACCAAATTGTCCGCCATCGTGGAGAGAGCCAACGATGGAATTGCCATAGTACACAATGAACGCATTGCTTTTGCCAATCAAGGTCTTTCGAAGATTACCGGGTACTCAGTTTCGGAATTGGAAGGAAAAGCGCTCATTGATTTAATGACCACGGAATCAGCGGAATATACTGTGGGAATATATCGAAAACGAATGTCCGGTGAAAGTGTCCCGGCGGTTTATGAAGTGACTGCGCTTCGTAAAGATGGAACTACCCGAGATGTGGAAATTTCGGCTGGTACCATACCATACTCGGGTGATATAGCCAGCATAGCAATGATACGTGATATCACCGAACGCAAGCAGACAGAGGAATCGTTAAAGAAAAGCGAGGAGTTCAACAGAAGTATAATTAACAGTAGCATCGATTGTATCAAAGTTATTGATTTGGAGGGACGTCTGCAGTTCATTAGCCAGGGTGGCCAGAGCCTCTTGGAGATCGACGATATCACGACATATCTCAATAGTTCCTGGGTTGACTTCTGGCAGGGTGCGGACCATCAAGCCGCACTTGAAGCCATAGAGGAAGCGAAGGCAAGGGGCAACGGCCAGTTTCAGGGATATTGTCCAACAGCTACCGGCACTCCAAAATGGTGGGATGTGATTATCTCGCCCGTCTATGGATCATCCGGCGTGGTTGATCGGCTAATAGCTACATCAAGAGATGTCACAGAGCGCAAACAGGCTGAGGATGCACTCAGGGATAGTGAGGAGAGACTCAGTTCCACATTTGCTTCAATGGATGACCTGGTGTTTGTACTAGATAAAGATGGTGTCTTCATTGAATATAATCAGCCCCAAAACAGGTCTGATCTCTATACCCCTCCCGAAATGTTCCTGGGGAAATCCTATAGTGAAATATTACCCCCAAATGTTACAGCGCTTTTCGATAATGCCATCTCCTCAGTGATGTCCTCCGGTACGGTTGAACAAATCGAGTACTGTTTTGAAATGCCTGAAGGGCCTGAATGGTATAACGCAAAAATATCTATAAAAAAGAACTTGTCTGGAGAATTTTCCGGTACAACCGCAGTGATACGTGATATAACCGACCGGAAACTTGCAGAGTTGGCACTGAGTACACTTGAACAACAACTACGTTCAGTTGTGCATGCTGCGCCATTGATTCTCTGGAGTGTGGACAGCGCAGGTCAGATCACTTTATCCGAAGGCAGCGGATTGGAATCGCTGGGATTGCAGCCCGGTGAGATTGTCGGGCAATCTGTGTATGATATCTATCACGACTATCCCCATGCATTGGATGCAATAAACAAGGCGCTCGCTGGAGAATTGGCTCAAATCGATGTTGAGGCTGCAGACCGCGTGTGGAACACTCACTATCAACCAGTTCAAGACGTTGCTGGAAGTGTTGTCGGAATGATAGGTGTTTCTATGGACATTACCGAACGCAAGCATGCGGAGGAATTGCTGAGAGAGAGCGAGGGGAAATACCGGCTACTGTTTGAGAGCGCAGGAGCCCCAATTCTATATTTTGACACCAACGGAATACTCTTAATAATGAACACCATCGGAGCAGCTCAGACGGGAGGCAAACCTGAAGAGTTCGTCGGGAAATCAATCTT